>CAYQFC010000079.1:0-4869 GCA_964416585.1 uncultured Aliarcobacter sp. | reverse complement strand
TATAATTATGAGAATATAGAGATTTCTAAAGCTGATTGTCTAGGATATTTTAAAATGGGTTCAACAGTTGTAATGATTTGGGAAAAAGATTTTGTAAATATTGAAAATCTTTTAAATAAAAATATAAAATTTGGTCAAAAAATTTCAACTATAAGATAGGAAAATGAATACAAAACTCTTCTTCAAAATTGCTTGGTTGTTGATTGTAAGCCTTCTTCTATATATTGTTTTTGTGATTTTCTTTTTATCACCAAAAATAAATGAGTATTTGTCAAATATTGAACTTGATATATCAAAAAATCAATTTGATAGGATAGTTCAAGCTATAAATAATGAATCAAGAAAATATGAGGATGAAAAGCAATTAATTGAGCAAGTAAAATTAATAGTTTCTAGTCTTACTTTGGGTAAAGCTGGATATATATTTATTTTTGATAATAAAGGAAAAGTAATTTTTGATCCAAGCGGGGAATTTTCTTCAAAATCTCTTGAAGATGTAATAATTCCTGGTCTTGGAAAGAAATATCTTTTTGAAGAGATGAAGTCTCATGCAAAAAGCCAAGAGCCACTTGAGTATGACTGGAATAGAATTTATGATCCATATAGCTACACATATAAAAAAGTGTCATGGATAGTTTATAACAATAAATTTGATTGGTATATAGCTTCAAATGTTTACAAAGAAGATTTCCACAATTTTACACAAGGAGTAAATGCTTTAATCTTAAATATCTCAATTTTGCTTTTTGTGGTATTGACTATTATAGGGGTTTTTATAACTGTTAAAATTGTTGCACCTATTAATAAAATGTTGGGCGAAGTTAATAAGATTAATATTACAGGCGGACTGGAAAAAGGTGTAAAATCTAAAGATGAAATAGTTTATCTATCTAAACAATTTAATACTTTAGTTGATGAAGTTGAAGCAAATAGAAAAAATATAGAGATAAAAGAGCAAGAGTTTAAAGATAGATTATATTACGACTCTTTAACTGGAATAAAAAATAGAATTGCTCTTGAAGATGATATAAAAGCTTGTGATTTCGTATCTATTATTTTAATAGATATTGATTCTTTTGCTGATATAAATGAACTTTATGGATTTAATACAGGAGATTTGGTTTTAATTGAAGTTGCAAAAAGATTAAATAGTTTTTCAGAAAAATATGGAGTGGTTCCTTATAGATTGTATGGAAATGTATTTGCTCTTGTAAATACAACTATGATGAATTTTTCTAAATATGATGAGTTTGTAAGTGATAGTCTTAAAATCTTTAAAGAGGAGTCGCTGTTTATTGAACAAGAGAATTTAGAACTTTTCGTAAATATCACTTTGGGAATTTCAATAGCTCAAGAAGAGCCAATAAAAACAGCAACAATTGCACTAAATAGAGCCAAAAAATCAAATAAAAGATTTTTTGTTTATAATGCAGAAATTGATACAAAAGAGTCTATTAAAAACTCAATTTATTGGAGAGAAAAGATAAAAGAAGCAGTTGAAAATAATTGTGTTGTACCATTTTTTCAGCCAATTTATAATACTGAAAACCAGATTGTAAAGTATGAAGCTTTGATGAGAATCAAAGATTACGATATGCATGGAAAAGAGATTTTTCATCTTCCTTATCTATTTTTGGATACAGCATTTAAAACAAAACAGTATTTGCAACTAGCAAATCAGATGTTTGGAAAAATTATGGAACTTTTACCAACAACACAAAAATATATATCATTTAATATTAGTTTTGATGATATTATGAATAATGATTTTATTGATATGATAGATAAATATATAGATAAGCTTGATTTAGAGAATAAATCAAAACTTGTATTTGAGATTTTAGAAAGTGACTCTATTAGTGAGTATCAAATACTTGATGATTTTATCTCTAAATATAGAAAACAGGATATAAAAATTGCAATTGATGATTTTGGTACAGGATACTCGAACTTTGCACATATTTTAAAAATTAGACCAGATTTTATTAAAATAGATGGCTCTTTAATCAAAAATATTACAACAGATAAAAACTCAAGTGAAATGGTAAAATCAATTATTGATTTCTCAAAAGCTTTAAATATTAAAATTACAGCCGAATTTGTACATAGTGCAGAGGTTTATAAAAGATTGATTGATTTAAAAGTCGATGAGTTCCAAGGATTTTATTTAGGAAGACCAGAAGCTACTATTGAATAAATTAATAGAATAAAAAGTAAAATTTGGTAAGAATGATAAATTAAATACTAAGGAGAAAATATGTCACAAACTACAAAAATAACAGAGCTTGAATTAGCTGGAACAAAAAAAGGAAAGATATTAATATCAAATGTAACTGAGCCTTATGGTAAAGATACAGCTGATGTTGTAAGTATTGCAATTGCATTAAATGGTGAAGATGTTCAATGGAAAGCTCATATTCCATATGAAAATATAGATGGTGTAATTGAAGCTTTACAAAAAGCAAAAGAGTTAAAAAAATAGATTTTTAATTTTATTCTTGTGATATAATTAGCAAAAAGGCTTTTTATGTCACAACTACAAACAATAGGACGAATTGAAGCAATATCAATTTTGGATTTAGAACTTTTTGATTTAGATGTAAAAATAGATACGGGTGCTTATTCAAACTCTCTACATTGCGATGAAATAACTATAGAAAATAATTTTGTAAGTTTTAGACTCTTAGATAAAGTTCACAAAGCCTATCATAACAAGAAAATCAAAATGCCACTTTATAAAGAAAAAAAAGTAAAAAGTTCAAATGGAACAACTGAAAAAAGAGCTTTTATTCAAGTAAAAGTAAGATTTTTTAATAAAATCTATAAAACAATAGTCTCCTTAACAAATAGAAAAGATATGAAATATCCTATGTTAATAGGGAGAAAATTTTTGCAAAATCGTTTTTTGGTTGATGTATCAAAAAAAAATTTAACTAAGGAGAAAGAAGAGTGCTAGTTTATATATTATCAAGGAATGAAAATCTTTACTCTACAAAAAGATTGTATGAAGAGGCTATAAATAAGGGCTGGGAAGTAAGAATAATTGATTATTTAAAATGTACAATTGAGATTATGAAAAACGAATTAGTTGTAAATTATGAAGGTGAAGTGCTTAAAGTTCCAGATGCAATTATTCCACGAATTGGTGCAAGTAGAACATTTTATGGAGCTGCCATGGTACGACACTTTGAGATGCAAAATGTATTTTCAACTACTGGAAATCTTGCACTTACAAGAAGTAGAGATAAGTTAAGAAGTCTTCAGGTTTTATCAAAAAATGGGGTGGATTTACCAAGAACAGTTTTTGCATCAAATAAATCAAATGCAAAAGATGTAATAGCTTTAAGTGGTGGAACTCCTTTGATTTTGAAGATTTTAGAGGGTACTCAAGGTGTTGGAGTTGTTTTGGTTGATAGCAAAAAAGCTGCTAAATCAGTTCTTGATGCTTTTTATGGAATGGATGTAAATTTACTTGTACAAGAGTATATAGAAGAGGCAGGTGGTAGCGATATTAGAGCTTTTGTAGTAGATGGGGAAGTTGTTGCTGCTATGAAAAGGCAAGGAGCTGAAGGAGATTTTAGGTCAAATTTACACCAAGGCGGAGAAGCAAAGATTTATAAACTAAATAGAAAAGAGAAAGCAACTGCCTTGGCTGCTGCACGTGCCATGGGACTTGGAGTTTGTGGAGTTGATATGATAAACTCAAATAGAGGACCTTTGGTTATGGAAGTAAACTCAAGTCCAGGTTTAGAAGGAATTGAGAAATCTACAAGTATAAATGTTGCAAAAAAAATTATGGATTTTATAGAGAAAAATATAAAACCATCATGCCCAATAAATCCAGCAAAAAGAAAAATAAAAAAAGATACTATTGGTGCATAAAACTAAGAAAGAAACTCTAGATTATTTTGTATAAGCTAGAGTTTCTTTGTTTTTATTTAGCCAAAATGCTATTCCCCCATAAAGATGATACACATTTGTATAGCCTTGGTCTATTAAAAAATCGCCAATTGATTTTGTTCTATTTGCATGAGCGCAAACTAAAACAAATTTCTGATCTTTTGATTTTACATATTTTTGAAAAGAGTTTAGCCAATTTTCAATATTATAATTTCCATAATCATCAAAAAAAGTCAAAGTAATACTATTTTTTATAATTCCAGTACTATAAAATTCACTCTCTCTTCTAACATCAATTATTGCAATATCTTCATCAATTAATTTCTCTAAATCATCTGGATAAATATCATTTAAACTTACCATTTTTTACTCCTTAAAAAAGAATATTATCATAAAAATTTATAATTTATAGAAAATTATTTATAAATAATTATAATAAACAAACTCTTTACAAAGTTTAAATATAATAGTAAAAATATAGGAAAGGGAATTATGAAAAAACTACTAATATCTTTTTTATTTCTATTTTCATCACTTTACTCTTATGAAGAGTTAAATATTGATAATTTTGATGAAAAAATAAAAGGAAAAAATGCAATAATTGATTTTTATGCACCTTGGTGTCCACCTTGTAAGGTTTTGGCAAACAATTTAGAGGATTTTGAGATTGAGAAACCAGAAAATATTGAGATTTTCAAGGTAAATATTGACAACGAATTGGCTTTGGCAAAAAAATATGGAGTAAGAAAATTGCCAACTTTAGTCTATTTTAAGGATGGAAAAGAAATAAAGCAAGATGTTGGGATAAAAACTGCATCAGAGCTTTTAGAAATTAGTAAAACTGAGTTTAAATAAGGATTTATATGAAAAAAATTATTTTATTTTTAATGTTTTTTGTTTATTCACTCTCTTTGGAGTTGGGAAACAAGGTATTAGAGCCAGAAGAGGCTTTTAAAACTACATTTATTC
>CAYQFC010000078.1:0-4914 GCA_964416585.1 uncultured Aliarcobacter sp. | reverse complement strand
CCATAATCGCAATATGTCCAAGCACAAGGAAATACAGTTGCCAAAGTCTCAGCTAAATCACCTTTAAGAGCAGTTGAAAGCATATTTGCTGTGTAAGTTCTATTAAACAAACTAGCTTTTACACTTTTTACCTCATCTTCATTTATTCCAAACTCTTTCATATACAAATGATGTACTTGCATCTCATCAACCAAAGTTGCTTTTGTAATTGAGCTTAGATTACTAAGCATCTTCTCATCATCTGCTTTTGTCATAGCCATTGCAAACACTTTTGCATACTCTAAAAGATATAAATAATCTTGTAGTAGATAAAATTTGAACTTCTCTTTCTCCAAAGTTCCAGCACCCAACTCCTGTACAAATGGGTGATTATATCCATCTTCCCAAACCTTTATTGCCTTTTGTTTTAAACTTCTTGAAAATGACATATTTTTTCCTTATATTAAATTTATTTTTGCTTTTGATAGTAAAATGGCTCTATCAAATTTGCTTATTTTATTAAATAACTCTTTGTGAAAAGTTCCTAATCCTTTATCATTAGAAGATATTGAGGCTAACTCTCCATTTAAAGCCATTGTTAAAACTCCCAAAACTGTTGCTTCAAAAATCATCTCTTTGTTTGCTCCACAAAAACTTGCCACCAAACTTGTACACATACATCCAGTGCCTGTAATTTTTTGTAAATCATCACTCTCATTTTCTATACTTACGGCATTTGTTCCATCGCTTATTACATCAACTTTTCCAGTAATTGCAACAATAGTTTTATATTTTTTTGCTAGTTTTTTTGCTAAATTTTTACTATTTTCTATATTTTCCAAATCTTCCAAACTAGCATCAGCTCCTTTGCTTTTTGAACTTAGATTTAAAATAGCCTTTATTTCAGAGATATTTCCTCTTACAACTGCTATTTTATAGTTTTGCAAAAGCTCATCTACTAAATCCTTTCTAAATTTTGAAGCACCTATTCCAACTGGGTCTAAAACAACTGGAATATCTAGCTTATTTGCTCTTTTTGTGGCTTTTAGCATAGATTTTTTTACTCTTTTATTTATTGTTCCAATATTTAAATATAAGCTTGAAGCAATATTTACCAAACTTTCTACCTCTTTTTCTTCATCAGCCATAGCAGGACTTGCTCCAATAGCTAAAGTTACATTTGCACAATCATTTACAGTTACATAGTTTGTAATTTGAAAACAAAGAGGATTTATCTCTCTTGTAAGTTCCAAAATATCTGCTAATTTCTCTTTTAAATTTTTCATATAAAACCTCCTAAAACTTAAAAAAATGGTTTACAGGACCATTTCCAGAGCCTAAATTTGGAGCATTTTTGATAGCTTCAAAAATATAATCTTTTGCAATTTTTATAGAGTTTTCTAAACTATTTTCCAAAGCCAAATTTGCAGCTATTGCACTTGAAAAAGTACATCCTGTGCCGTGAGTATTTTTTGTACTAATCTTTGGAGTTTCAAACATTTTAAAACTTTTTCCATCGTATAAAATATCAAGAGCATCAAAACTATCTCCACCTTTTATCAAAACAGCAGTTTTTGAGTGATTGAAAATCTCTTTTGCAGCATTTTTTATATCTTCTATTGATTTTATATTGATATTTGAAAGGTGTTTTGCTTCAGCAATATTTGGAGTTAAAATATCTGCAAGAGGTAAAATATGCTCAATTAGGCTGCTCATATTTTTTATATCCATTAACGCAGCCCCATTTTTTGCATACATAACAGGATCTATTACTATTTTTATATTTGGATATTGGTTTTTTTTCTCTTTTAAAAATTCTGAAATAACTATCATAGTTTCAATATTTCCTAGCATTCCAATTTTTATAGCATCTGGAGCAATATCATCAAATACAGAGTTTAATTGACTCTTTATAGAGTTAGAACTTACTTCAAAAATATCATTTACACTAAAACTATTTTCAGCTACAACAGCTGTAACAACACTCATGCCATAAGTTTTAAAAGCACTAAAGGTTTTTAAATCAGCTTGAATTCCAGCTCCACCAATACAATCGCTTCCAGCAATTGTTAAAACTTTTTTCATAATCTTTCCTAAAAATATAATATTTTTATTGCAGAGCATAATTTTTGAGCAAAAAAAAAGGTACTTTCAAATGAAAGCACCTTTTATTATTAAATTTATTAAGTTTTTTAATTTAATTTTTAAAATTAGCTTCCTACACTGGTATTAACCAACAGGTTCAAAGGGTCAGGTTTTACCTTCTCAACACAAAAAGTGTTCCCCCGCAATAAAAACAAAAGTGTAGCACAAAAGAGTTTTAAAAGCCAATTTATCTCAGATTTTACAAAAAAACTATACAATACCAACCATGAAAAAACTAATTATATCTCTAATCCTTTTGGCTTCATGTAGTGCTAGTACACTAAATTTGAGTATAAATACAAGCCCAGCTAGATTAAATCCAATTTTAGCAAATGATAGTGCTAGTAGTGAAATAGCTGATTGGCTATTTAACGGGCTTTTCAAGTATGATAAAGATGGAAATATTACAACAGAGATAGCTTCATCGTATCATTTTGAAACACCTACAAAACTAATAGTTAATTTAAAGCAAAATGTTTTATGGCATGATAAAAAGTTACTCACTTCAAAAGATGTTATTTTTACTTACGAAACAATTATAAATCCAAAGGTTTTTAACTCTATAAAATCAAATTTCAAAGAAGTGGAGAGTGTAAAGGCTCTTGATGATTTCACTGTTGAAATAATCTATAAAAAGCCATATTTTAAAGCTCTTGAAACTTGGATGGTAGGGCTTTTGCCATACCATATTTTAAAAGATGAAAAAGATTTAATGACAAGTAGCTTTAATAAAAATCCAATAGGAACGGGTTCTTATAAACTAAAAGAGTTTAAAACAGCACAAGATATAGAGCTTGTTGCAAATGATGATTTTTTTGAAGGGCGACCAAAAATTGATAAAATCTTATACAAATTTATACCAGACCCAAACACCTCTTTTTTATACTTAAAACAGAAAAAACTTGATATTGGTGGGCTTACACCTATGCAAGTAAATAGGCAAATAGATAGTGGTTTTAAAGATAGTTTTGAAGTTTTAAATAGGGCTAGTTTTGGTTTTACATATTTGGGATTTAATTTAGAAAATCCAAAGTTTCAAGATATAAGAGTGCGACAAGCACTCTCTTTGGCAATAAATAGGCAAGAGTTGGTAGATATTTTGTTTTTTGGATATGCAAGAGTTTGTAATGGTCCTTTTATGCCTGACTCTTTTGCTTATAATGAAGAGATAAAAGAGATAAAACAGGATTTAGAAAAAGCAAAACAACTCTTAAAAGAGGCTGGTTATGATGAAAAAAATCCACTTATTTTTGAACTTATCACAAATACAGGAAATGATATAAGAGTAAATACAGCCCAAATTTTGCAATATCAACTAGCAAAAGTTGGTGTAAATATGAAAATAAGAGTTATGGAGTGGCAAGCATTTTTAAATACCGTTGTAAATCCACGAAAATTTGAAACTATACTTTTAGGTTGGTCACTAGCTCTAATGCCTGATGCTTATCCACTTTGGCATAGTAATAGTGCAAAATTGGGTGGTTTTAATCTTGTAAATTATAAAAATGAAAAAGTTGATGAGCTAATTGAAAAAGGAAGTGGTACTATAAATAAAGATGAGTTAAGCTTGATTTACAAAGAGATTTTTAAAACAATTGCAAATGATTTGCCATATCTATTTTTATATATTCCAGACTCAATAAGTGCAATAAATAAAAATATAAAAAATATAGAACCAGCATTTATAGGAGTAATGCATAATCAAAAAGATTGGGAGATAAAAGAGTGAAAATTAAAAAAGAGATTATTGTTTTATTTGATTTGGACGGAACTTTAATAGATTCAACAGATGCGATTACCGATACATTTTTATATGCTTTTTCAAAACATAATTTTAATTTTGAAGGAACAGTTGAAGATATAAAAAAGCAAATTGGTTACCCACTTGATATTATGTTTGAGAATTTAGGAGTTCCAAGAGCTATTGTATGGGATTTTGTAGATAGTTATAAGATGAGATATAAAAATATATCTGTAGCACAAACATCTTTGCTAGAAAATGCTTTTGAAGCTGTAAAACTAGCTTCTAGTTTTGCAATTTTGGGAGTGGTTACCACAAAAACAAGAATTTACTCAACACCTATTTTAGATAATTTTGATATAGGAGATGATTTTAAAACCATCATTGGAAGAGAAGATGTAGAAAATCCAAAACCACACGAAGAGCCTATTTTAAAAGCTTTAGAGAATTTAAACTATGACAAAGAGAAACATATTGCATATATGATTGGAGATACAAAACTAGATATGATGGCTGCAAAAAATGCCTCGATAAACTCTATTGGGGTTTTATGTGGTTATGGAGATGAAGAGGAGCTTTTAAAATATACAAATATTGTAAAAAACAACTCTTTGGAAGCTATAAAATATTTAGAAAATTTGCTAAAAGCTTAAGATGATAAATCTTGCAAAAATGCTTTTGGCTTTATCTATTGGGCTTTTTGGCTCAATAGTTTTTATCTATTTACACTTGCCACTTCCTTGGCTTTTGGGAAGTATTTTTGCTACAACTTTTGCTATAAGATTTGAAAAACTTCCAATAATTAGCCCAAAAATCTTTTCACCACCAGCTAGAATTTTAATAGGAATAGCAATAGGAAGTGCTTTTACACCAAAGATTTTGGAGTTTATTCCACACTATTTTGTAAGTTTATTGCTTGTTGTTCCTTTTACCGTTTTGGTTATATTTTTTGGAACATACTACTACTATAAAGTTCTAAAATATGATTTAAAAACCTCATATTTAGGCTCAATGCCAGGAGGTGTAATTGAGATGGTAATAATAGGAGA
>CAYQFC010000077.1:0-4974 GCA_964416585.1 uncultured Aliarcobacter sp. | reverse complement strand
TTCTTTTTTAAGACCCTGTCGTCTAGTGGCCAAGGACCTTAGGATTTCCTCCTGAAGACGCTGGTTCGAATCCAGCTGGGGTCGCCATTTAAAAGCACCATAAAATGGTACTTTTAGAGAAAAAAAGAAACAAAAATTTTAAAAAAATTTGAATAGGTGACAGTTTGGGTGACAGTTTTGAATCAAATTTTGTTTGATTTTTTAAACTTTTTCATCTAAAAATAAATTTTTATTAGTAGGGTGACAATTTGGGTGACAGTTTTGGTAACAATTCTGAATCAAATTTTTTTAAAATTTTTAAAAATTCTTATACTACCTAGTATAAAATTTTAATACCACCCCATATTTATTTTTTATACACCCTAGTATAAAATTTTAATACCACCCCATATTTATTTTTTATACACCCTAGTATAAAATTTTAATACTACCCCCGTTTATTCAATCTCGAAAAAATCGCCATTTTAAAAATCGCTTTTGCTACATATACAGAGTAACAAAACAAAGTATTAATTAAATAGTAACAATTAAACTAAGCTATAACTCTATAAAAAATTTTCTCTAAAATTATAAGCTCTCTTTTTTCTTTTTAAATCTAAATTTTTAAACCTTGAATATCTTTTGAATATAAAATCTAATTATTGAAAAATAGAATCACCAATAAAATTGGAATTATCTATTTTAAATTTTAAGACTTCTTTTTACTTTTTAATTTTTTGCTTTGCAACAGAAGTAAAACTTATTTATGCTCTTTTCTTTAAATCTTTTTTAATAACTTTGTTAGTTCAGCTTTTTCCTCATTTCATTCTATTAGATTATTTACTGATACTAAAATTAAATTATTTGCTAGGAGCTTCAAATTTGAATTTTATTCTAAGTAAAAATCTAACCATTACAATCATAAAAAGCCCGATGAACTAACGAAAGTGAAAAGATTTGTTTTTAAAGAAAAAGAGCTAAGTTTTTAAACTTCTTAAAAATTAAAAAAAAGAAGAAAAGACAACCCTCAAAATCTTCAAAAATGAAAATCTTAAATTAAAAAAACAAAGGAAAATTAAAATGAAACAATTAAACGAACTTATAGAGCTATATAAAAGCAATTTTAACCTAAGACTAGAGATTACATCTAATTTAGATAATAAACCTGTTGCTGTTCTTTATAAGCCTACTCCTAAAGCTAAATTTTCAAAAGAAAAACAAATATTTGGTTTTAGATTTTTAAATGAAGATAGAAGATTAGAATATATCAATGAAGATTATTTAAACAGAGTAAAAAATCAAGAAGCAAAAGAGAAATATAAAAGCGATAAAAAAATAAAAAATAAAAGCGATTTATTAAATGTAAAAGTAGGGGATATTTTCAAAGATTCTTGGGGATATGAACAAACTAATGTTGATTATTTTCAAGTTGTAGCAAAGCCATCAAGTTCTTTTATAGTTGTAAAAAAAATTAATTATGAATTGATTGATGAAACTGTTTCTAATATGTCAGCTTATGTTAAACCTTTAATAAATTCTTTTAAAAATGATGAAGAATTAAAATTCAAATTGAATGGAGCTTCTTTCAAAAGTTCTTCTTTCTCTTGGGCAAATAAAGTTGAAAATATTGAAAAAGAAAAAGCTTATACAAGCTGGTATTATTAAAAAATAAAATCAATCAAATGGAGGTGCGATATGTGAAAATAAATTTAAAAATAGAATAGCGATTTAAGTTTTTGTTTTGCCTTTTGGCTTCAACATTTTTTATTTAATAGAAAGGTTTTAAAATGAAGTTTGGAAAATATATATTTGAAAGTTACAAAGAGTTTCAAGAAATTAAAAACGAAGCAGTTAAAGTGGGAGCAATAACAGCAGAGCAGTTTTTTAATTTCTTAGGAGTGAATTATAGTCATAAATTAATTAAAAACTAATTAATTAAAAGAGTAGGTAAAGTTTTATATTTTATCTACTCTCTAAAAACAAATTTATTTTTATAAATCTATTTTTATTTTAATTATATTTTTATACTTCCTCTTTTTTTGGCTCTTCTATTTTTTGACCTAATTCAAAAGCACCATAATTTTTATTTAGTACATCAATAGCATTTTGTAAATCATTTTTAGTTAATAGATTTTTTAAATCTGTTTTAAAATTATCATCTTCTAATAATTTTTTTAAAATGATTTCAGTAAATTGTGAATTTATTTTTGTAACACTTTGTTGATGTTTTTGTGTTGCTTTTTTTAAAGCTTCTTTTGTTTTTTTAAGAGCTTCTTCTATTTTGATTATCTCTTCACTTTTTTTTAATTTCATATTGTTCCTTTTTGTTTAAATTGTGATAAATGAATTATATTTTATATTATCTTAAACTAAATTTATCTTTTAAATTGTTCTAAAGCTTTGAAATTATAATATTACTAATATATTTGTATCACAGGAAAGGAAACTATGACACAAAAAGCAGGGCTTTTTTTGTCCTAGATTTCCGACCTGTTCTGCGAAGCTCTTGGCTAAAATCTGCGATTTTAGATTTTTTTTAACGAAAAAATATTTTTTAAAAATAAAAAATAGGATAAATATGAATAATGAAAAATTAAATTTGATTGAATTAAAAATCGGTGATGAACTTTATTCAATATTAAAAGAAGTAAATAAAAGAACTAAAATGCCAATAACAAAAATTGTAATATCAATATTAAATGAAAAATTACAAGAAATAAAAGAACTAGATTATGATAAAAATTTTATTGAGAATTATAAAAATATAAACAATGATTTAGAAACACAAATCAGATTTAGAATTTATGAAAATGAAAAATATTTTTTAGAAGAGCAAATGAAAAAAACTGGAAACAATAGTTTGACAAGTGAAATAAGATTTAGATTGTTGAATTCCATTTATAAAAATAAATATTTTCTACCAATTGAACTAACTGAATTTAAAAATTTAGTTTATCAAATTAAAATGATTGGTTTAAATATAAATGGAATTTTTAAAAGAGTAAATTTTAAAGAAGAGTTAAAAAGTGAAGATTATATTAATTTACAAAATAGTATTAATGAAGTAAATGAAAAAATTGATTTAATCAATAATGAAATGAAAAATATTTTTAAATCAGCAAGTTATAGAGATTAATTTTGGCTAGAAGATTAAAACTATTTGATGATGAACTAAGAGCAAAAAAAGTTATAACTAAACTTGAAAGAGATTCAAAAAGTTCTCATAACTATAAGAAAAAAAATTATAGTACAAATAAAAATGAAAACAATCCAAGAGGAAAAGAAGCAGTAATAAAAATTACAGGAAATACAAAAAATCTTGAATCATTTAAAAGACATATTGAATATATTACAAGAGATTATGAATTACCTTTGTATGATAATGATGGTAATAAATACGAGGGAAAAGATGAGATAAAAGATTATATTGATATGTATAATTTTGATAATGCGATTCCTGATTATGATGAAAGTATATATAAAGAACGAAGAGAAGTTTTAAATTTTGTTTTTTCTATGAAAGAACAAAATACTACCCCAAAAGATAAACTTATGGAAGCAGTTATTAAATCAGTAAAAGAAAAATATCCTAATAATCCAGCTTGTTTTTCTTTTCACGGTGATACAGATAATCCACACATTCATTGTGATTTAAAAATTCAATCTTTAGATGGAAAAAGAATTGATGTAAAGATAGCAGATTTACAAAAATTGAGAAAAGATTATGCAAAAAACTTAAGAGATTTAGGAATTGAAGCTTATGCAACTAGAAAATATGAAAAATATGATAAAGATAAAAATATAAATCTTGATACAACAGTACAGGACAAAAATTTAACTGGAGCTGGTGAAAATAAAATTAAAAATCACCATTACGAAGTTGTAGAATTTGGAAAAGCTAAATATAAATTTGATGAAAAAGCAAAAGATAGTTTTTATGTAAAATATAAAACAACTAAAGATGAAATTATTGATATTTGGGGTGAAGATTTAGAAAGAGTTGTAAAAGAAAATGATGTAAAAGTTGGTGAATTTGTTAAATTTAAAGTAACTGATAAAACACCTGTTGAAGTTCAAACAAAAAAATTAAATAAAAAAACTAATAAATGGACTGTTTATAAAAAAACAGCTTTAAAAAATGTTTGGGATTGTTCTATTTTAGGAAGAGCCGAAAAAGATTTAAAAATGGTTTCAGATAAAGAGAATAGAAAACCAATTTATTCATCAAAAGTGGTTATTAGTGAGCTAGAAAAGAAAACAGCTGAATTTATTAGAATGAAAAAAGAAAGAGAAGCAAAACAAGGATTAAATCTATCATCTAAAAATAAAGGTAATAAGTTTGCTCATTTAAAGAAAAAAGATGATTTAGAAAGATAGAGAGAATAAACTCATAATTTTTCATATATTAAACTCCATTAAATATATTCTAAACTCTTTTATTTTTCCATTCTTTTTAGCTTTTTTACCCAAAAAAAAAGGAAGAGTAAAAACCCTTCCTTTTAAATGCGATAACTATCAAGAGAGCCAATTTTCATTTCTCTCATGGTTCTTTTTAGTAAATTTAGGGTTAGTTTGAGAATATCTTTATTTAAATATTTTTCAGTTTTTTCACCATTTTTAAATGATTTACAAAGAGGATAGTGAGTAAATAAAAGTTCTGGAGATACTCTGTAAGTAAATATTTGATTTTTAGACATATTTTTAACAACAACTTCGTAGTGGCTATTAGCAAAGTTATCTTCATCAAGTACAATTTTTAGGGGAAATAGAAATTGAAAAGTATCATCTGGGTTATCTTTCATAAACTCTGGAATGATACTTTTCTTAGTTGCCATAGTTAGATTAAACTTTCATTATCAAATTTTAATGTACATATTATCACTTTTTAATGTCCATTCTCATTTTTTAGTGTTTGTGACATTATCTTTTGGTTTAAAAGTTTTTTTTTGAGATAATTCAAAATCTTTATCTATTATTTTATAACTCTCAACTTGT
>CAYQFC010000076.1:0-4975 GCA_964416585.1 uncultured Aliarcobacter sp. | reverse complement strand
TTGCTCTTAATTGATACTTATTTCTCATTTTTGATAGCTGTTTTCTTGTAATATCACTATAACCCTTTGAGTAGTGTTTTAAGATCTCTCTAATTATTTTTTGAGCTTTTTTGAAGTTTGAATCAAATGTAAGAGTAATATCAATTCCATCCCAAACTGTTTTTAACTCACTATGACTGTAATTTGCAATAAGCTCAGAAAAAATATAGTTATTTGGTACAAAGAAAATTCTTCCTGCTCTTCTATTTTTCATATAAGAAACCATCGTAACATCTTCTTTTATAGTGATTTTAAATAATGAAATATCCAAAACATCTCCAACTGTTTCAACATCACCTTTTGTAACTCTAATTCTATCTCCAACTTGAATAAATCCAGATGTTACAATAACCATCCATCCAAAAAGTGACATAAACCAATCTTTTAAAGCAATAGCAATACCAGCAGATGCAAATCCAAGAATTGTTACAAGATAAGATACATTGTCGATATATGAGAAAAGTAAAACCATTAAAATCAAAAATACTAGTGTAAAATTTATTATTTTATTTACCATATAGTAGTTATCATTTTGAGAAAAATATTTTTTAAGAGCCAGTTTTACCAAAAATGAGATAGCTAACATAAGAATAATTATTACAAATATTGCCAACATTTTTTGAATTTGTTGAGAAATCTGGTTTTTTAACTCCAAAATAACTTGCTCTATTTTTCTACCATAAACTTCTTGAGTTGTTATTACAATATCCAAAACAATCTCAAAATCTCTTTTTTGTTTCTCAAGATAGTTTATTTTTTCTTTGTACTCATCTCTTGGATCAAGAAGATAAAGTTTTGTATAATCTTGCAACTCTTCATCTAGCTTTTCACTTAAAGAGACAATATCAGACTCTACTTGCAAGAACTGTTTTTTATTATTTTCTAGCTTTTTAATATTTGATAGAGCAGTAATAATTCCAAAAGGATTTGTAATATTTTCAAATTTTTCTATCTCAGCTGGAGACATCAAAGAACCAATAGCAGAGCCTTTATACTCTGCAATTAACTCTAATTCATTCTCTTTTACCCTAATTTTATTTGAAAGTTGGAAACTCTCCTCTTCGTTTAGATTTGATTTTCTTTTGAGACTATCTTTTAAATTATCAAGCTCAGCTGAGATTTTTCCATAAGCTAGATAGTTTGAATATCTTTTCAATAATATATTATCTTTTAAAGATAGCTCAATTTTTGCAATTTTTTCACTTAAAATATTAGCTTCAACCATATTTTCAATATCTAAACTATTTTCAATACTACTGTTTTTTGTATCTTTTACTATATTTTTATCATTTTTTGTCTCTGCATATAAAAACAAAAATGTAGAAAAAAATAAAATTAGAATTTTTTTAATCAATTAAAATCCTTTTAAAATCTCAATTACATCATCTTTTTTAATATCATCACTAATTTTACAATCCCCAATTCCAACAGGCAAAATAAATTTTATTTTACTATTGCTTGATTTTTTATCCAAAAAGAAATGCTCATAAAAATCTTCAACGTTTTCTATTTTAAAAGTTGTTGGAATATTGTATTTTTTAAGCAAAGTTTCTACCCTTTGCTCCTCTTCTTTACTCATTAAGCCCAATTTTACGGCCAAAGCATTTGCCATACACATTCCAATCCCAACAGCTTCACCGTGAAGATAGGTTTTATAATTTGTAAGATTTTCTATTACATGTCCAAAAGTGTGTCCATAGTTTAGTGCAGCTCTTAAACCTTGCTCTTTTTCATCAATACTTACTACATAAGCCTTTGTTTCTACTGATTTTAAAATTGCTATATCTATATTTTTTTCATCATTTAAATTATTATCTTCAAGCCAAATAAAAAACTCTTTATTGAAACAAACAGCCATTTTTATAATCTCAGCAATACCAGCTCCAAACTCTCTTTTTGGTAAAGTTTTTAAAAAACCGCTATCAATATAAACAGCTTTTGGTTGATGAAAAGAGCCAATTAGATTTTTTCCAAATTTATTGTTTATTCCTGTTTTTCCACCAACACTTGCATCTACTTGCGATAAAAGAGTTGTAGGAATTTGAATAAAATCAATTCCCCTTTGATAAATTGATGCAGCAAAACCAGTCATATCTCCAATAACTCCGCCACCAAAAGCAATAAGTAAAGATTTTCTATCAAGTTTTGCCAAAAAACAGCTCTCTAAAATCTGCTCCAAAGTTTGCATATTTTTGTACTCTTCGCCATCAGGAATTGTGCAAAAACTAAGCTCTTTTGCCTCTATTTTAGATTTTAAGTATTCAAGATGAAAACCAGCAATTGTAGGATTTGTAACAACCAAAACTTTTCTATCAAAGCTTAATTTTTTTAGCTTCTCTATATAAATTTCATATGAGTTTTCATCTTTTAGGTCTATATTTACTATCATTTTTATATCCAAAAATTTTATTAAAATTAATGGATATTATCTAAAAATTACTGAAAAACTAAATTTTAGGCTTTATGCACCAAAGAAACAGCATCAACTTCTAGCTCTTCTAAAGCTTTTATATCTTCAGTCAAAACAGATGTTGCAACTATTTTTATTCCCAAAGATTGAGTTAAAATTTTCAAAATACTTAAACTTTGTTTTGAGTTTATTAAGAAGTTTTTTGATGATTTTATATATAAAGGTCTTTGCTCTTTTATATATTTATAATCATCACTTAAGGCTATAAAATTATAAATTGCAAAATCAAAACCATAAGATTTAAATAACTCAATATACATTAAAGTATTTTCTAAATTTTTGTTAAAACTAATCTCTTCAAGCTCAAAAACAACATTTTTAGCACTATTTTTTGATAAAAGCTCTTTTAGTTTTGTATAGTTATTTAAATTTTCAATAAATTTATTTGGTAATTCAATAGATATTTTTTCACTTTTATCTTCATTAAATAGTTTTGAAATAATATGCAAATATATCTCATCAAGTCTATTAAATCTAATAATAGCTGCCATAAAATCAAAAAATGAGAACTCTTCATCTTGATTAGAAACTTTAAAATTCAATGTTTGCAAGATAAGTTTTTTATCTTTTAAATCCAAAATATCTCTATAAAATAATTTAAAATTATCATCAATTAAAAGAGTATTAATTATTTTAATCCACTCCTCTTTTGTCTTAAAGTTCTCAATATTATCTTTATAAAAATACTCTTTTTCTTCATCTAATTTCGATTGTGAAACAATATAATCAAGCTTTGTAAATAGCTCTTTTATGCTATTTTCATTCTCATATCTTGTTAAACCAATATAAATATTTGATTTTAACTCTTCTATCTTTTTGTATTCAACTATGAAATCATCAATATATTTTTGAGCATCATTTAACTCACAATTTGGAAGCAATACTATAAATTCCGAACCATTTAATCTTATAATTAAATCTGAATTATGAGAAAAAGATTTTTTTAATACAAAAGATAAATCTACTAAAATCTGATTTGTTTTTTCATAACCATATTTTTGATTTAAAATATCAAGATTTAAAGACAAAACAAAGATAAATCCTCTATTTTCCAAACTCTCTTTATTTAAATATTCATCAGCTTTCATTAAAAAATATTTTCTATTGTAAAGTTTTGTAACTTCATCTACATATAGAAGTTCTTTATTTGTTTTTAGAAGAGCATTTGTCTGTTTAAACATATTTTCAAACTTCAAAATCATACTATTTATACTCAATGTTACACTTTTAAACTCTTCTGTAAAAGGAATATCTTTTGATATAAGAAATTTATTTTCCATAACTGCATTTGCTTGATTATTTATAGTTTTTAGTGGTTTTAATATAAATCTAAAAAGAGTATATAAAACAAGTAAAAATATAGCAAAACCAACAAATAAAGCTTGAATTAGCTTTAAAAACATTCTATATACTTGATCATAATATATTGATTTATCTCCATAAATCTCAATAATTCCTAAAACATTCCAAGATTTTGAAACACTAGCAAGTGCTGTAATATCTCCAACATCTACAAAGTTTATAAACCAAGAAGGTATCTCTTCATCTATTTCAACCTCTTTTGCCAGTTCATAAACCACTACTTCTTCTGTATTTTTGAAAACTATTTTTGCATAGCTTCCATTATCAAATGCCGCATTTATAGCTGTTTTTATACTACTTTCATCATCACCAGCATTTGTAATTGACATGCTTAAATTAGTTACACTATTTTGAATATTTTGATAAATTGACTCTTTTGTGCTATTTTTTATTACACCCAATGAAAAAGCTGTAATTATTAAAAATAATATCATAAAAACAAATACCAAAACCAACAAAACCTGCTTAAATAAACTCATATTTTCTGCCCCTTATATTGATTTATCATCTTATTCCACTTTGAATTTGCATTATCAGTACCTGCACTTTTAATATTTGGATTAAAGTTAAAAACAAATATCAAATCATCTCTTTTTGATGCAGGAAGAATAATTTTTCTAACATTATCTAGTATCAAAGGCTCACTATTTGGAGTCTCATAATAACTCAAAACCATATGAGCATCACTTGAACCTTTTAATCTAACATAAGATAAAAACATTTTTGAAGCAGGAATACCCAAATATTCTAATGCTAAATATTTTGCAATTACATAATCTTCACAATCACCTTTGTCTTTTGCTAAAAATTCAAAAGGATTTGCCCAATAATCGCTAATTCCGTATATATCTTTATCTATGCCATACTTTACACTATTAAAAAAATCATTAACTTTTTCAAGTTTTTTACTTGTTGGTTCATCTTTTGTTTTTTCAAGAAGATTATTTAATGCAACAAATCTATTTTTTGCAAATTTATTGTACTTTTTTTCAACCTTATCAAAAAGAGAATTAGGTACAAATTCTGCATAAATAGAATTTAACACAAGAAAAAGAAGTAAAGTTAATGCTTTCATAAGTACTATTGTATCAAAAAATTTATTTA
>CAYQFC010000075.1:0-5040 GCA_964416585.1 uncultured Aliarcobacter sp. | reverse complement strand
AGTTTTCCTATTAATACTTCAGATAGAGAATATTTTGAAATTCTAAAAAATAACAAAGATATGGATACAGCATTTTCTGATGTTGTATTTTCTCTTACTTCAAATAGTAACGCTATTATTCAAGCAAGAGCAATTCGAGATGAGAATAAAGATTTAGTAGGTGTATTAACAGCACTAATAGATATTTCAACAATAAACAATACTTTAGCTTCTATAAATACTGGAAAAGATGGAGTTGTTCTTATTAGAAATAGCAATACAAGTAGTTTAATTGCCAGATATCCAGAAGTTGAAAATGTTAATGTAAATAGCAAATTACCCGATTCAAATCCTACAATTGTAAGGGTTAATAATGGAGAGAAAATTGGAAGTTTTGAATATATAGCTTCAACAGATAGTAAGAAAAGAATAGGTAGTTTTTTAGTAATGGATAAATACCCTTTTTATATTCAAACTGCAATTTCAGAAAAAGAGTATTTACATCAATGGAAAAAAAATCTTCTAATAGCAACTATTTTAATTGTACTTTTTATAATAGCTTCTTTTTTATTATTTAGAACTATGAGAGCAAATTACTTTAAAGAGTTAAAACTTTCAAGAGAGATTAAAATAGTTAAAAATAGATTTGAAAATATGTTTAAAATTCACTCAGCAATAATGCTTCTTGTAGATGCTAAAACTGGAAAGATTATTGATGCAAATCATAGTGCTTGTAAATTTTATGGCTATACACTAGATGAGTTTAAAAAATTAAATATCTCAAATATAAATGTTTTATCAAAAAAAGATATTCAAGATAAGATTGAAGAGGCTAAAAAGCTTAATAATAATACTTTTATATTTCCTCATATATTAAAAAGTGGTGAAATAAAAACTATTGAATCAAATACTTCACCAATAAAGACAGAAAAAGGAAAAATTCTTTTTTCAATAATAAAAGATATAAGTAAACATCTAGAGTTAGAAAAAGAGATTCAAGAAGAGAAAGAGAGATATAAAAATCTTACTAACTACTCATCAGATGCTATTTTTATTTTAAATATAGAAGATGGAAAATTAGTTGAATTTAGTAAAAGAGCAAAAGATTTACTTGGATATGATAATAATGAGATGAAAAATCTCTCAATTTTTGATTGGGAAACCAATATTAATAGTATGGAAGAGTATAAAAAGATTATTTCACATATTAATCAAACACCTATTTATTTTGAAAGAGTTCATAAAAGAAAAGATGGTAGTGAATATCATGCTGGTATTACCTCTGTAAAGATAAAATTAGGAGAAAAAGAGTATTTTTATGCTTCTATTAGAGATATTACTGAGCAAAAAGAGATTGAAGCAAAAATTCTTGATACAACTTTAAAACTAGAGTTAGCAACTAGTGCTTTAAAACAAGGTATTTGGAGATTAAACTTTGCAACTAATAGTTTAGAGTTAGATGACAATATGTATAAAATCTATGGAATAACTCCACAAAAAGATATAAATAATTATGAACTTTTTAGAAATAGAATTCTTAAAGAAGATTTACCTATTGTAGAAGAAAAAATAAATATTGCCAAAGATACAAATGGTACTTTTGATACTATATTTAGAATAAAAAGATTTGATAATAATGAAATAAGGTATATTAAAGTATCAGCAATTTGTCAATTTGATGAAAATGGAGATAAAATTGCAATGGTTGGTTCAAACATTGATGTAACCGAATTAGAAATTGCTAAAATAAAAGCTTTAAAAGCAAATGAAGCAAAATCTAAATTCTTAGCTAATATGTCTCATGAGATTAGAACTCCTCTTAATGGAACAATTGGACTTATAAATTTAGTTTTAGATACTCCTTTAAATCCTTTACAAAATGATTATTTAAATAAAGCTATTCAAGCTTCAAACTCTCTTTTAAATATTATTAATGATATTTTAGACTATTCAAAAATAGAGATAGGAAAATTAGATATTTTAAAAGAGCCATTTTATTTAAACCAACTTTTGGAAAATATATCTAATATTTTTGGTTACAAAATTTATGAAAAAGGTTTAGAATTTAGCTTTACTGTTGATCCTAAAATCAATAATAATCTAATTGGAGATAGTTTAAGATTAACTCAAATATTAAATAACTTTATTGGAAATGCTATTAAGTTTACTCAAAAAGGTTATGTTCATGTAGATATAAATCTTATTAGAAAAAATGAAAATAAACTTCTTTTAGACTTTAGTGTAAAAGATACAGGAATTGGAATAGCTTTAGAAAATCAAAGTAAACTTTTCAAAGCATTTAATCAAGAAGATAGTTCAACTACAAAAAGATTTGGTGGAACAGGGCTTGGTCTTGTAATAGCAAAACAACTTGTAGAATTAATGGATGGAGAGGTATATTTTAGCAGTATAAAAGATAAAGGAAGTACTTTTGGTTTTAAAATTGAGCTTGAATATATAAAAGATACACGGTTTATAAAAGAGAATTTAAAAACTTATGTAGATTCTAATTTCTTAATAATAGATGATAGTGAGATAGATAGAGATTATTTAAAAAAGGTATTATCATCATGGAAAATAGACTCTTTAAGTGCATCTAATGGTTTAGAAGCTTATGAAATAATAACTCGTGAAAAAATAGATTACATAATAGTAGATTGGCATATGCCAGAACTAAATGGCTTAGAACTTCTAAAAAAACTTCAAGATAATAATATAAATATACCTAACATTTTAATGATAACTGCTCATAATAAACAAGAGCTTCTTAATGAGGCACAAAATAGTAATATTTATATTGAAAAAATTATTGAAAAACCTTTTACTCCATCTACTTTATATAATACAATTTTTGATAAAAAAATAGAGAGCAAAAGAGTAGAGAGTAAAAAAATGAAATTAATCTCTTCTAAAAAAGCTTTAATTGTTGAAGATAATGAGATTAATCAACTTGTTACAAGTCAAATGCTAGAAAGTATTGGATTTGATATTGATATTGCAAATGATGGTCTTGAAGCTGTAGATATGGCAAATAAATCTAATTATGATATTATTTTTATGGATTTACAAATGCCAAATATGGATGGATTTGAAGCTACTAAAAAAATTAGAGAGTTTAATAAAAACACTCCTATTGTAGCACTTAGTGCTGCTGTTATGGATAAAGATAAAGAGCTAACTTCATTAGCAGGTATGAATAACCATCTTGCAAAACCTTTAATTCGAAGTGAACTTGAATCAATATTAAAACAATATTTTGAGATGGAATTGATAGATAATAAGTTAAATAAATCTAATACTATTTTTATAAAAGGTATCAATATTTCATCTGTAATTGAAAACTACAATACAGATATAAATGATATTTACAGAATGTATGAAAAATTTTATAAAGAGTATAAAGATATAGATAAAGATTTAGCATCTTTGAAAAATAGTGAAAAAGAGTACTTTGAATACCTTCATAAATTAAAAGGAGTTAGTGGTAACCTTCATATTCAAGAAGTTTTTGAAACTTCTAAAAAGATTTATGACAATAAAGAATTATCATTTTCTAATCATCTTATTGAAATTACTAAAAATATTTGTGAGAATATAGAGAGCTCTATTCTTCCAATATTAAAAAGTAGTCAAAAAGATATAAAAACTTTAGATTTAAAAGAGTTAAAAAATGGTATTGAAAAATTAATTGTAGATTTAAAAGATTATGAATATATATCTAGTGAGAAGATTGGTTTACTTTTAGATAATTTAAAAACTCTTTTACCCAAAAAAGATATTGATTTATTAAATAAATCATTTGAAAAAAATGACAATGAAACAGTTATCTCTTTATTAGAAAATATTTTAAAGGATTTAAATGCAAAATAAAAATACCATTTTAGTTGTTGATGATCAATCTATTAATATTGATTTTATTGTTACTAATTTTAAAGATAAATATAATATCAAAGTAGCATCAAATGGTGAAATGGCTTTGAAAGTTTTGGATAAATTTAAGATAGATTTAGTTTTATTGGATATTCAAATGCCAATTATGGATGGTTATGAAACTATTAAAGAGATTAAGAAACAAGATAGATTCAAAGATTTACCTGTTATTTTTTTAACAGCAAAAACAGATAGTGGCTCTTTAATAAAAGGCTTTGAATTAGGTGCAAAGGATTATGTAAGAAAACCTTTTAATACTAAAGAGTTGAATGTAAGAGTAAATAATCATTTAGAGACATATAAATTAATTAAAAGATTAGAACTATCTTATAAAAACCTAGAAAAACTATTAGATACCCAAGCTAATATTGTGATTTTAACAAATGGTGAAGAGTTGAAGTTTGCTAATCGTAAATTTTTTGAGTTTTTAAACTTTGAGAATTTGGAAAAATTTAAAGAAAAACACAAATGTATTTGTGAATTTTTTATAGAAGATGAGAACTTTTTTCATCTCAAAAAGATTGAAGAAGGTGCAAACTGGCTAGATGAAATAAGCTTACTAGAAGATTCACAAAGAGTAGTGTTAATGAAAAATGAGACAAAAGAGTTGGCTTTCTCTGTAGCAATAAATCAATATGATATAGATACAATGATTATAAATTTTACGGATATATCTGAAACTTTTAACCAAAAAATGATATTGGAGAAAAAAATTCTTCATGATAAACTAACAAATGCTTACAATAGAGAGTTTTTTGATCAAAATTATAAAAAGTTTATATCAGAATATAGTACTTCAAACTCAAAACTAGCAATAGCTATGTTAGATATAGATCACTTTAAATTAGTAAATGATAATTATGGTCATGATATTGGAGATCAAGTATTAATTCAATTTGTAGATACTCTTCATAAAAACTCTAGAAAAAATGATATTTTAGTTCGTTGGGGTGGAGAAGAGTTTATAATGATTTTAAAAATAGATGAAGCCTCTAATCTTCAAAAAATATTAGAATCTTTAAGAAAATCTATAGAGTCTTTTAATTTTAATACAGTTGGACATAAAACTTGCTCTATAGGTGGAACTATTTACTTAGAAAATGAAGATATATTAAAAACCATAAAAAGAGC
>CAYQFC010000074.1:0-5067 GCA_964416585.1 uncultured Aliarcobacter sp. | reverse complement strand
AGGATATTCCTGAGCAAAAAATATGGGCTGATTGTATTAGATGTAAACTATTTCCTATTTGTAATGAAATAGCTATGGTTAAAGATATAGAAGATTAACTCTATATCTTAAATTTTAATCTATTTTGCATGTCTTGAAGACATTCTAAGCTCTCTTCTATTTATTGCATCGTTATATCTTCTTTTATCATCTTCTGTTATAAGTTCAAGTTTTGGAACAGGAGTTGGTTTTCCATCTTCATCAACTGCAATCATAGTAAAATAGCAAACATTTGTATTCTTTATACTATGATCTTTTATATCTTCTGAAATTACTTTTATTCCAATCTCCATAGATGTTCTTCCTGTATAGTTTACACTAGCATGAAATGTTACAAGAGAACCAATTTTTACGGGGTCTTTAAATAAAACCATATCAACAGATAAAGTTACTGCATAAGTTCCTGTGTATCTAGCAGCACAAGCATATGCAACCTGATCTAACATCTTTAAAATTTCTCCACCATGAACATATTTTCCTGAGAAATTTGCCTTATCAGGAGTCATTAGCATAGTCATTGTAAGTGATTTTTCTCTTTTGATATTTTCCATTTTGTGCCTTAATTTAATAATGGATAAATTATAGTTAAAAATATTATATAAAAGTAAAAAAAGATAATAAATTGAGAATAAAAATCAATAAGGTTTAAAAAAGTAACAAAAAGCGATATTTAAAATATCACTTCATCGTTTATTGTATCTCTTACTTTTTGCATAGAAAAACACTCATTTGCAAGATTTCTAACACTTGTATCTTTGTATAAAGTAACAATTTTATGAATAGTTGTTATCTCATCTTTTGTAAATATTGACTCATCAAACTCTTCATCTAGTTTATAGAATTTCAACTCTTTATAGTTCTCTTTTTCAACTATATCTATTTCCAAAAAATCCATTAATTCTTGAATAAAAAATACTCTATCATCCTCTTCATCTTCAAAATCAATTTCATCAATTATAATATTAAAAAGTTCATCTAAAATCAAAGGCTTAATACCCCTAGAAGTTTTTATAAAAGTTTCATTAATAATTTTTTTACCACAAAAATCAAGATGATTTTTCTCTATAAAAAACAGCATAAGCTCTATTTTTTTGTGGTTTAATGCTTTTACTTGTTTATGTAGCATATATAAAATAATATTTGCTACCTTTGTCATATCAATATACATTTTAATCTCCATAGTTTTGCATTAGAATATCTCTATATTCATTTAATTGCTTCATTTTTTCTTCATCTCCACCATTTAGGTCAGGATGATATATTTTTGCCAACTCTTTATACCTTTTTTTTATCTCATCTTTTGTTGGTCTATCTTTAAAGCTAAAAAAAGCTTTTGCATCTTCTAGTTTTGAACTTTGATTATAGAAATTTCCTTGAAAACCACCTTTATTAAAATTGTTAAAGTTATTAAAATTTTGATTAAAATCCTTAAAATCAAAATTTTGATATTGGTATTGGAATTTTGAAGCATTTTTAGCAAAAGCTTTTTTTAGAAAATAGATAAGCAAAAAGAAAAATATAATTACTCCACCCAAAATCATTAAAAAAGTTCCAAAATTTGTAAAAATTAGATACAAAATAAAAATTGTGATTGCTAGATTTAAGATTTGACCCATATATTTTAATTAGCCTCTTTTTGTTGTTTTTCTAAATTTTGTTGATTTTGAAGATTTGTTTTTAACTGTACTTTGCCGTTTTTTTGCTTCAAATTTTTTATCTTTTATATATTTATTCTCTTTGATTTTAGTTCTTGGTTTTTTCTCTTTTGTAGGAAAACCATCAAGCTCAACTCTTGGAATTTTTAGCATCAACTCTTTTTCAATTTCGACCATAAACTTATAATCTTTCACACATAAAAGTGTAATAGCAACTCCACTATTTCCTGCACGAGCAGTTCTTCCAACCCTATGAGTGAAATCACTTATAGTTTCAGGTAGTGCAAAATTTATAACACAAGGAAGCTCTTCAATATCAATTCCTCTTGCTGCAATATCTGTGCATACCAAAACTCTAAGCTCTTTTTCTTTAAATTTTCTCAAAGCCAAAGCTCTTGAACTTTGTCTTATGTCGCCATGAATACAAGATGCTTTTAAGCCATCTAAATTTAGATTTTCTACTAAATTATCAGCTTCGGCCTTTCTATTTACAAAAACCAAAGCTTGAGAAATATTTTTAGAACCAATTAAATATGATAAAAGTTCAGTTTTTTTATCTTCATCTACAAGTACAATTTGATGCTCAATTTTTTCTACATGATCTCTTTGCATAGTTGTTTCAATAACAACAGGGTCTGTAAGAAACTCTTTTGCAAGTTTTTTAATATTTTGATTTATAGTTGCACTAAACATTGAAATTTGTCTATTTTTCCCAATACTTGGCAATATTTGTTCAACTTCTTCCAAAAATCCCATATCAAGCATAGCATCAAGTTCATCTATTACTACTCTTTGTACACTTGATAGATTTATTGTATTGTTTTTTAGATGCTCAAGCAATCTTCCAGTTGTAGCAACTACAATATCTACACCATTTTCTAGCTTCTTTTCTTGATCTTTACTTGAAACTCCACCAAATATAGCAACTCTTTTTATATCCAAATATTTTGAATAATCATCAATTGCATTAATTATTTGCTTTGCTAATTCTCTTGTAGGAACCAAAACTAAAGCTCTTAATGTAGTTTTTTTATTTTCTTGAGAAGATTTCTCTTTTATGATATCTTCTAAAATTGGTAGTAAAAATGCACAACTTTTTCCAGTTCCACTTTTTGCAATACCTATAATATCTCTATTTTTTAAAGCAATTGGAATAGCCTTTTCTTGAATAGCAGTTGGATTTTCGTACTTTAAATCACTAATTGCTCTTAAGATATCTATATTTATGTTTAAATTTTGAAAAGTTTTTATAATAAATCCTTTTGATTAAATGGTAAATATTGTATCAAAATTGCAATTAGAGTAAAATTTTTATATAATCATTTTAATTTTATAAGAAAGAAAATTATGCAATCAGAATTTTTTGAAACAAGTTTACTATTTTTTATATTTTTGGGTATTTGTATTATTTTTATATATTGGATTATAAAGCTAAATGAAGAGAGAAGATTTAGGCTAAAAGTTCAAAGAGATTTAAAATTGAGTGAAGAAAAATATAGAACTCTATTTGAAATATCTCCTATTTTAATGAACTCTTTTGATAAAAATGGAAAAATACTTTTATGGAATAAAGAGTGTGAAAAGGTTTTTGGTTGGAGTTTTGAAGAGTTAAAAGAGTTTGATAAACCACTTTCTTTATTTTATGATGATGCCAAAACAAGAAAAGATTTACTGAGCAAATTTACTAAAAGCCATGGAGTTTATGAGACTTGGTATCCAAAAAGAAAAGATGGAAAAACTCTTGTTGTAAAATGGGCAAATATAAAGCTTCAAAATAATGAAGTAATTTGTATAGGGCATGATATTACAGAAGAGACGGAAAATAAAGGACTTTTGGAACAAAATACTTTAACTTTGGAATTTACAAAAAAGAAGCTTGAAAGTTTAAATATGAACCTTGAAAGCAGAATAAAAAATGAGATTGAAAAAAGCACAAAACAACAAGCTTTGATGCTTGAACAAAGTAAATTTGTTCAAATGGGAGAGATGATTCAAAATATTGCTCATCAATGGAGACAGCCACTATCTGAAATTAATTCAACTTTGTTATTAATTGATGGTTATTTAAATAGTAGAGATATTATGGATGAAAAAATTGATGAAAAACTAAGCCAAATAGAGAATTTGACAAGTTATTTATCTCATACAATTAGTGATTTTCAAAACTTTTTTGAACCAAATCGTCAAAAAGAGAGCTTTAAAATAAATGATGCGGTTTTAAAATCTTTAAATATAGCAAAAGGAAGAGTTGAAGATTTAAAGATAGAAATTATAAATAATATTGATGAAAAGATTGAATTTTTTGGACAAAAAGAGCAGTTGCAACAAGTTTTTTTAGTAATCATAAACAATGCAATAGATGCAATAAAAATTAATCAAATTATAAACCCAAAAATTATTTTTTCTCTTTTTAAAGAAAATAATAATTTAATAATTAAAATAAGTGATAATGCATTAGGAGTTGATGAGAAAATAATAACAAGAATTTTCGAACCATACTTTACTACAAAATATAAATCAAAAGGGACAGGAATAGGGCTTTATATGGCAAAAATGATTATACAAAATAGTTTTGAAGGAGATATATTTGTAGAAAATATATCAAATGGTGTAGAGTTTAGTATTAAAATAGGGGGGGGTAAAAAGTGATTAAGAAACAGTATAGAATATTAATAGTTGAAGATGAAGATAGTGCAAGAGAGAATTTTGTATCTTACTTATCTATGTTTTATGATGAGATTTATGAAGCGAAAAATGGTGAAATTGCACTACAATTATATAAAGAGAAAAAGCCAGATATTATATTGCTTGATTTAAATATACCAAAAATAGGTGGTTTGGATGTTGCTAGAAGTATAAGGGAAAATGATATTAATACAAAAATTATAGTTCTTACAGCTCATAGTGAAAAGAGTTTTTTACTTGAAGCTATTAGCCTTAAACTTACAAAATATCTATTAAAACCAGTAAATAGAAAAGATTTAAAAGATGCTTTTGAAATAGCTATAAATGAGATAGGGCGATTTGATATAGTATCTAGTGAAGTTTTTAAAATAGATGAAAGCTATACTTATGATTTTGCTGCAAAATGTTTGAAATATAAAGAAAATATAGTAGAAATTACAGCAAAAGAGAGAATGTTTTTGGAGTATCTATTGAAAAATAGAACAAGAGTATGCTCTTATGATGAGCTTATTGAAGAGATAAATAGCTCATCTTATGATGGTTTAAAAAATCTAGTAAAAAGATTTAAAAAGAAGCTTGAAAATGAACTTTTTATAAATATCGCCTCTTTAGGGTATAAAATTTCTCTTTAAATAAATAATTATTAAAATTTTGATACTATCTTGATATATTATTTTAGTACACTTTT
>CAYQFC010000073.1:0-5134 GCA_964416585.1 uncultured Aliarcobacter sp. | reverse complement strand
TTGCACTTTGCATAGTTTTTATAAAATCTTTTGCTAAAACTGCCCCATTGTAGGCTTTTAAAACTTCAAACTCTAGGTTTTTTTTATCAAGTTTATATAGTATTTCGTTTGCTTTTTCTTGAAGTTTTGATATATCTTTGTAGCTTTCTAGTTTAAAACCAGTAAAAAGTGGTAAATCATAGCTAAGAAAAGTATTTATAGAAGTTCTATCTTTTGGATAGTTTAGATTATCTGGTGTAACATTATTTCCGTTCATGGCTTCGTTCATAGCACTATTTGTAAAACCAAAATCTTTAAAAGTAGCTTCTCTGCTAGATAATTTTCCCATAAAAACATGTCCAGCATGGTTTGTACGGCTAATATTTGAGTTTAAAGATAGTTTTCCATAGTTTAAGGCATCTATATTTTTACTATCTTCTTTTGCTATTTGTATATTTAGCTCTTGTTTTTTTAAATCTTTACTATTTTCTAATGATAGTTTCAAAGCTTCAGAAAAATCAATAGTTTGAGCAAGAGAAAAACTTGAGATTAATAAGCTTAGATAAATTTTATTCATATCTTTTCCTAAGTAAAATAATTTTGAATTGTACCATAAAAAAGAGATTTTAAAGAAAGAATTATAAATAAAATTTATATTATAATTAAATATTTTCTTTAATATAAGGGATAGTTATCTATTTAAAGGATTGTGCTAAATTCCCTATAATTAACTGCCATCCATCAATGGTGATAAAGAAAATAATTTTTATAGGAAGGGAGATCATAACGGGTGGCAACATCATCATTCCCAAACTCATCAAAATAGAAGCAACAATAATATCAATAACTAAAAATGGTAAAAATATCAAAAAACCAATTTCAAATGCCGTTCTTAATTCACTAACTATAAAAGCTGGCATTAAAATAGTAATTGAAACATCATCAATATTTTTTGGGTTTTCCTCTTTTTTTATTCTATAAAATAGGGCTAAATCAGATTCTCTAGTGTTTTTTAACATAAACTCTTTAAATGGTTTTATTCCTCTTTCTATTGCAACATCATAGGCAATTTTCTCATCCATATATGGAGAAATAGCTGTTTCCCAAGATTTTTTTGCATAAGGTTCCATTATAAAAATTGTCATAATTAAAGCTAAAGATATAATAATTTGTGTTGGAGGAGTTTGTTGAAGCCCGATAGCCTGTCTTAAAAGAGCAAATACAATAATAAATCTAGTAAAAGAGGTAACCATTAAAAGTAGGGTTGGTGCTAATACTAAAAGAGTTAAAAATATAGCTATGTTTATAGTTTTTACAAATTGTGCTGGTTCTTCTATTGCTGCAACTGATAGATTTACCATGGGAGCTGTTTGGGCAAAAGATAGAGTTAAAAAAGCAAGTAATATAAAAACTATTCTCAAAAGAAATCCTATTTAAAATTTATTGGTTTTGATTTTATCTAAAAAAATATTAATCAATCTAAAGTTATATAACCCATATCTAAAAGCTTGTTGTATATTTTACTTAATATCTCTCCAGTAGCACTTCCACCGCCACCACCGTGTTCAACCAAAACAGTAATTGCATATTTTGGATTTTTATATGGTCCATAGCTAGTAATCCATGCATGAGATCTTTGGTAATACTCCATTTCACTCTCTTTCATCCTTACTTTTTCGCTTTGTGGAATTGATACAACTTGAGCTGTTCCCGTTTTTGTGGCTATTGGAACTCTAGAACTCAAATATTTTTTTGCTGTTCCTTTTGCTCCATAAGATACATCATACATACCTTTTCTCATGATATCTAGATATTTTGTTGGAATATCAAGCTCTTTTGGTACTTCATAATGAATTTTATTAAAATGTGGTTTTGGAAGTTTTCCAGTTGCAATATAGCTTGTATATCTTGCTATTTGAAGTGGAGTTGTAAGCATATTTCCTTGACCAATTGAAGTAATGACTGTTTCTCCAACATACCAAGGTTGCTTCAATTTGCTCTCTTTCCACTCTTTGTTTGGATTTATTCCAGAAAATTCATTGTTTAAATCAACTCCTGTTTGCTTTCCAATTCCAAGTTTATCCAAAGTTTGAGAAATCTTATTTATACCTAATCTTAAGCTTCCTTTGTAGTAAAAATCATCACAACTTTGTTCCAAAGAGCTTCTAAAATCAATATATCCATGACCAGATGTTTTCCAACATCTAAAATTTCTATTTCCAATAGGAAGGCTTCCTGTACAATTTACTGAAAAATTCTCACTAAGTCCGTGCTCTAGAAAAGATAGTGCAACACCCATTTTTATAACAGAACCAGGTGGATAAAGACCATTTGTAATCTTATTTGTAAATGGATGGTTAAAATCATTTTTCATCTTATCCCAATCTTCTTGAGATATTCCTCTTGCAAAAAGATTACTATCATATTCTGGAAAAGATGAAGCTGCTAAAATTTCTCCATTGTTTACATCCATTATCACAACAGAACCACTTTTTGCTGTAAAAATCTCTCTTAAATATTGTTGTAGTTTTATATCGATTGAAATTTTTATATTATTATTTATTGAAGCTTCTGTCTCTTCTAGGACTTCAATTTCTTTATTAAAAGCATTTACCTTTACATCTTTGTATCCAAGTTCACCTTGAAGTTTATCGTTATAATATTTTTCTATTCCATTTTTTCCAACACTGCTTGTATATTTTGCAATTTCATTATTTAAAATATCATTTGAAGTTGCTTTTCCTGTATATCCTATGATATGAGAAGCCGCATCTTTAAATGGATATAATCTCTTTGTAGATGAGTCTATTTTTATATCTTCATGAGATGCTAAAATAGTATATTTTGTGAAAAAATCATCATAAGGCACATAATCAACAACTTTTATAAAACTATGATTATAGGCTGAATCCTCTTTTAAATAATTTTTTATTAATTTTTGTTTGTCTAAGTTTGGAAGTTGTTTTATGATTAAATCAATTATCTTTTCAAGTTCTTCTCTTTTTTTTGCACCTCTTAGGTGAGGTTTTATAGAAATAGCAAATCCCATTTCGTTAATTGCAATTTTTTCACCATTTCTATCTTCAATTATTCCACGAACAGGGATTTTATTTATTCTATTAATATAGTTATTTTTTGATAATTCTTCATAATAAGTATTTGATTTTATAGATAAAAAATATACCCTTGTAAGCAGTGTTGATAAAATTACAAAAATAAATATATAAATTATACTAAGCCGTAAATTCAAAGAAATACTCCAAAAAATATAAAATCTAATATCAAATTTAAAATTAAAGCAAAAAATATTTTTTGTTCAATTCCATAAAATATTGACCACATAAAAATAAGTCCAATATAGAAAAATAGCATATAAACATAGCTATTCGCCAAATCATAAGAGCTGCTTGTATTTGCTTTTGGGATAATAAAAACATATATAAAAAGAGATAAAAGAGTCAATGAAAATGGTTTTAAACCAGAATTTATCTCAATAAATAAAAAAGCAATTACAATAAAAACCAATGAATAAATTTTTCTATTTTTTAAAGCTACATAAAATGCTGAAAACAGAACCCCAGCAAACATAATAAGCAAAAAATTTATAGAGGCTATAAGATTTATAGAAATTATAACAATTAGTGTAAAAAAAAGTGTTAATGGATTTTCAAGTTTGTTTCTAATCATATTGTAAAAAATCTTATAAAATAAAGTAATATATTATAGTAAAATATGACTTAAAAAATTTTTTACCTCTTTTTTGATAAATCATAAATAAAAGAAAAAATCTCAGCAACAGCTTTATACATAGAAGCAGGGACCTCTTTATCGATATCAATTTTTGATAAAAGCTCCACCAAATCTTCATCTTTTTGAATAGGAATATTATTCTCTTTTGCAATTTTTATAATATTTGTTGCAGTTGCTCCTTGCCCTTTTGCTGTTAAAATAGGAGCATTATCTTTTTCTATATCATATTGTAGAGCAACAGCTTTTTGAATAAAATTTTCATCAATTTTTTTTGCCATTTTATGCCTTTATATCTATACCTGAGCTTATGTTTTGATTAAAAACATTATTTATATAGCTACTTGTTGGAGTCTCTTCTATGCTATCTTTCATATCTAAAAGTCTTATGTTTACAGGAATAATATCAGCATTGTTAAGAGCTACTCTTAAATCTTTTATATTATCTTGAATTGCTATTTTAAAGTGGTCTCTTTGGGCATAAATAGTTAAATCCATTTTATTTTTATCATAAAGCCCAAGCATTAAATCAACTTTTCCAAAATCTTTTAAAGTTAGATTAATTTGACAATAGAATTTATCTTCATCAGCCTTTTTGATATTAATAGAGCCATCTTCTAGCATCTCCCAAATAAAAGGAACATATACAAAATTTGAGTTTGAAACTAAAGAGTTTAATTGATAAAAATCTATTTGTGTTAAAATTTTATCAACTTGCTTTAGTATTTCAGAAGATTTTACATCTGTTTTATTTATTAATTCATCTTTTAATTGCAATAAAATAGTTTTCATATCCTCTTTTTGTGGAGATTTGCTCTCTTTTTCTATTTCAAGGTTTGATATTAGATTTTCAATTTTATTTATTGACCTTGAAATATGATTTTGAATATTTAAAATATTTGGGTTGTTTTGACTATTTAAGCTCTCTTTTAAGCTGCTTAATAATGGCGATAAGTTTGATGAAAAATTATTTGAAAATGTACTTAAATTACCACTGTTTTGACTTTGATTTAGCTGTTTTGTATCATTAATATTTTGTAATAGCTCGTTTTTTACAAATAAATCTTGCATTTTTAAAAGGCTATCTATATTTTGAATAATATTTCTATTTTGAGCAATATTTGAATTTTTTATAAGTTCATCTTTTATTTGTACTAAAATCTGTTTTGTCTCATTTGTAATTTGTTCTTTTAGTTTCGTTTCTTCAGGAGTTTTTAGAGTATTTTGATTTGTAGCATCTACTTGAATATTCTCTTTTATTTGAGCTTGAACTGCTTGATTGCTTTGTGGAATACTCTCTTTTATCTGGTTTTGAATTTGATTTAAAAAAGCTTGAGTACTTTGGACACTATTTTGTGTTTGTTGTGTTTGTTGTGTTTGTTGTGTTTGTTGTGTTTGTTGTGTTTGT
>CAYQFC010000072.1:0-5168 GCA_964416585.1 uncultured Aliarcobacter sp. | reverse complement strand
TCAAATTTATTAATAATCTGTGAAAAACTATATAATCTTACAAAAAATAGTTATGAAACAAGACTTTCATATCTTGAATATATTTTGAATTTAGCTTTTGTTGATGGAGATTTTAGTAAAGAAGAGCAGGAAATAACTGAAGATATAGCACAAGCTTTAAAGATTCATCAAGGGGATTATCTTAAAATTATCTCAAAACTTGAAGAGTTTTTTGCTTCATATAAAGAGCAAAAAAGTTTGAGTTTGGAAAAGGCATATGAGATTTTAAACTCAAATTCTAGCGATGATGACAATACTATTAAGAAAAAATATAGAGATTTGGTAAAGCAAAATCATCCAGATATTATTTCAGGTCGTGGAGAATCTCAAAATAAAATAGATGAAGCAACAAAAAAACTTCAAGAGATAAATGAAGCTTATGAAATAATCAAAAAAAGTAGAGGCTAAAATGTCAAAAACTTTTCCACACTCATATATTGTTTGTGAGTGCAAACAAGTAAGCTTAGGAGAGATAATCTTTGCAATAAAAGAGAAAAATGCAAAAAACTTAGAAGATATTGCAAAAATTACTGATGCAGGAAGCTCTTGCGGTTCTTGTAGATGTAAGGAAGATGATATAGGAGAGCAAAAAATGCAACTTTATATTGTGGATATTTTGAAAAAATTTGTAAAGGATTACAAAGAGTGATTGATGTAAAAAAAGAGCTAATAAAAGAGATAGAAGAGCTTTTAAAAATTGATGGTAGCGAAAAAATAGATATAAATCCAAACTATCTAAACTATTTTAGTGAAGATGAGTTAAAAGATATTGTATTTAGGCTTATTGATAAAAAAGTTGAACAAAAAGATGGAAACTCTACTTATTTAGATGAGATTTATCAAAAAACAAAGAAAGATGATATATAATCTTAAATTAGGATTTAAAAATGAATGATTGGCAAAAAATTAAGCAAAGTTTAATAGATTTTTTAAAATTTGAAGTAGATAAAACAGGGCATAATAGTGTGGTTTTAGGGCTTTCTGGTGGACTTGATTCTGCTGTTGTTGCTGTTTTGTGTAAAGAGGCTTTTGGAAAAAATTTACTTTGTGTTTTAATGCCGTCTCAATTTTCGTCAAAATCATCAATTGATGACTCTATAACTCTTTGCAAAAAATTTGATATAAGATATGAAATAGTATCGATTGAAACACTTTTAAAAGCATATATAGAAAATATGAAAGATGATAAATTAAGAGTTGGAAACTTCTCTTCAAGACTTAGAATGAGTGTTTTATTTGATGTTAGTGCAAGAGAAAAATCATTGGTTATTGGAACTTCAAACAAAAGCGAACTTCTTTTGGGGTATGGAACTATTTATGGAGATATGGCTTGTGCTTTAAATCCTATTGGAAATATCTATAAAAGCGATTTATTTGATTTTGCAAGATATTTGGGTGTAAATAGTGAAATTATAGATAAAAAACCAAGTGCTGATTTGTGGGAAGGTCAAAGTGATGAAGATGATTTGGGTTATAGCTATAAAGAGCTTGATAGTTTTTTGAAGCTATATATTGATGAAAATAGAAGTCAAAATGAGTTAAAAAAAGCTGGTTTTGATGATGATTTTTTTAATAAAATCTCAAAAAGAGTAAAAATAAATAGCTTCAAAAGAGAGCTTCCAAAAATAGCAAAGATATAAAAAAGGGTAGAAATGAGTAGAAAAATAGCAATTTATAAAGCAACTTTAGATAATGAAGAGCTAAACCAAATAAAATCAGTTCTTGAAGCAAATAATGAGTTATCAAAGGTTTTGGAATTTGAAGAGGGAATTGTAAAATATATCTCTTGCAAATACGCTGTTGCAACATCAACATCAACTTCAGCTTTATATTTGGCATTAAGTTCAATGAAATTAAAAAGAGGAGATAAGATTTTGATGTCTGTAAACTCTTTTGTAAATCTTCCTGAAACTGTGCGACATTTTGATGCTGAGCCTATTTTTGTAGATATAAATCCTGATGATATGAATTTGGATATAGAGAAGTTTGAAGAGGCAATTATTGCAAATAAATCAAAGAAGTTAAGAGCTGCTATTATTACATTTATTGGGGGTTTATCTCCTGATTTAGATAAGATTTACGAAATAGCAAAAAAGCACAATATTTTAATAATTGAAGATTGTAGAGCTGCTTTGGGTACAACTTACAAAAAACAAAAAGTGGGAAATTTACAAGCAGATATGACAATATTTTCTACAAATCCATCTCCTTCAAAATATGCAATAAGTCGTTCTGGAGTTTTGGTTACAAACAATGAAGAGTTGGCTGCTAGAGCTAGACTTTTAAGAACACATGCAATTACAACTGCTTATGATAGTTATGGAAATCTTGACTATGTTTATGATGTTGATGATATTGGACATAAATTTGATTTATCAGAGCTTGATGCTGCTTATGCAATAGCTCAGCTTAAAAAAACTGATAGTTTTATAAAGAAAAGACAAGAGATAGCAAAAATATATGAAGAGAAGCTAAAAGATATAAAACATATAACTATTTTGCCATATAAAGATGAGCATATTTATACACAATATATTATAAAAATTCCTAGAAATAGAGATGCTTTTGCAAGAGCTTTAAAAGAAAGAGGGGTTTCAACAGCTTTAAACTATATTCCACTTCATCTTTTATCTTATTATAAAAATAAGTACTCTATAAAAATAACAGCATTTCCAAATGCTTTACATAATTATCAGCAAATACTATCTTTGCCAATATATGCAGGGCTTAGTAGCGAAGATGTAAACTATATTTGTACTCAAGTAAAAGAGATTGCAAAAGAGTGGATATAGTTTGAAACAAAGGCTTATTTTGTGGATAGAAGATTATCTTTTCTATCCAAACTCTTTTCAGAAACTTATCTCATTTTTACTTCTACCACTTACTTTTATATATCTTTTAGTAATTTTAATAAAAAGAGCTTTTGCAAAAGAGCAAGATTTTTCTATTCCAATAATTTCTATTGGAAATTTAACTATTGGCGGAAGTGGAAAAACACCAGTTGCAATAGCTTTGGCAAAAAAATATGATAACTCTTGTGTTATTTTAAGAGGTTATGGAAGAGCTTCAAAAGGCTTGATTGTTGTTAGTTTAAAAGGAGATATAAAAGTAGATGTAGAGCAAAGTGGAGATGAAGCAATGCTTTTGGCAAAATCTCTTCAAAATAGCACAATTATTGTTTGTGAAGATAGAGTTTTGGGAATAAATGAGGCTATAAAATTGGGTTCAAAAATAGTTTTTTTGGATGATGGATTTTCAAAATATCATATAAAAAAATTTGATATTTTACTAAGAAATAAAAAAGAGCCTACAAATATATTTTGCCTTCCAAGTGGAGCTTATAGAGAACCAAAAGGTTTTTATAGTAAAGCTGATTTGATTTTAAAGGATGGCTCTGATTTTATAAGAAAAGTTGTAATAAAAAAAGATGACAAAGAGTCAATTTTGCCAGAAAAAACTCTACTTTTAACAGCAATATCAAAACCAAAAAGGGTTTTGGAATTTTTACCAAAAGATATAAAAACTCTATTTTTTGAAGATCATCATAATTTTACAAAAACTGAAATAGATGATATTTTAGAAAACTACAAAGATTTTGCTATTGTTACAACTCCAAAGGATTTTGTAAAACTTGAGAGATTTAATATAAAAGATATCTATATAATGGATTTAAGTATTGAGTTTAACTCTTGTGTTGATTTTTCTTTGATGAGGGAGTATATAGAGCAATATAAGAGCTTTTAAAAGCCCCTTATATTGTTTTAGAAAATCTTCTTTTCTCTTCAGGAATATTGTTTAAATATGCATCAAAAGGCATACAAATATTTCTAATAAGCATAGTTCCTGTTTGGTAAATCTCTATTTTATCATCAAAAATTTTAAGAAGCTCTGCATCTTCAAACTCTTTTAAAGCCAAAAGTGCATCACCAAAATATTCTTTGAAATTTATATTAAACTCATCTTCAACTTTTTTGATATTTAAAGAGAAATTACTCATAAGTTCCATAATAACATATTGTCTTAAAATATCATCATCACTTAATTTATATCCCTTAAATACAGGCAATTCATTGTTGTCAATAGCTTTTTCCCACTCTTCTAAATCTTTGAAATTTTGTGCATAATAATCAACACCATTTCCAATAGAAGTAACTCCAACACCTATTAAATCAGCTCCACCTTTTGTTGTATAACCTTGGAAATTTCTATGAAGTTCACCTTTTTCTATTGCTTTAAAAAGTTCATCTTCAGGTTTTGCAAAGTGATCCATTCCTACCATTTTGTAGCCATTTTGAGTGAAGAAATCTATTGTTTGTTTTAGCATTTCTAGTTTTTCGTGTGGGCTTGGAAAAGTTGATTCATCAAATTTTCTCATAGTTTTCATAAGCCAAGGAACATGAGCATAGTTAAATACAGCAAATCTATCAGGACTTAAGCTTAGCATTTTTTCTAAAGTGTTTTTAAAACTCTCTTTTGTTTGATGTGGTAAACCATAGATTAAATCAGTATTTATAGATTTTATTCCTGCATCTCTAGCTATATCTATTACATTTTTTGTAAGCTCAAAAGGTTGAATTCTGTGGATTGTTTTTTGTACAGTTTCATCTAAATCTTGCACTCCAAAACTAAGCCTATTAAAACCACCAGCTTTTAAAACATCCATATGCTCTTTTGTAAAATATCTAGGATCAACTTCACAAGATATTTCAGCATTTTTATCAAAGTTTGGAAAAGTCTCTTTGATTTTTGATATTAAATCTTCTAGTTGCTCTGGAGAGAAAAATGTTGGAGTTCCACCACCAAAATGCATTTGAGATACAACTCTTTTTGTATCTAAATGATTTTTTAAAATATCTAGCTCTTTTTTGATATATACCAAATATCTTGCTTTTTTATCCTCTTTTGATGTAAAAATAGTGTTGCAACCACAAAAATAACAAGCACTTCTACAAAAAGGAAGATGAAAATATAAAGATAAACTTCTATTTTTATCTTGATTTTTAAAGTAAGATATTAAATCCTCTTTTGTAAAACTTTCACTAAACTCAGGAGCTGTTGGATATGAAGTGTATCGTGGACCAGCCTTTGAGTATTTTACAAATTTTTCAAAATCTATCATTATTTTTTAT
>CAYQFC010000071.1:0-5194 GCA_964416585.1 uncultured Aliarcobacter sp. | reverse complement strand
CGTCGTTTGTATAGTGTCTTCCTTGAGTAAAAGTCTCATCAAAATATTTTTTTGCAATCCAAGGAACACCCATCCAATAAACAGGATATTGAAACAGTACAACATCAGCCCATTCAAACTTTTCACACTCCTCCTCTATATCATAACCTTTTTCAATATCTGTATGTTTTACTTCAAAACCATTTTCCAAAAAAAACTTTGTTGCTCTATTTATATAACTTTGTGTTAATTCGCCTTTTGCTACAACATCGTAGTATTGATGAGCATTTATTATTAAAATTTTTTTCATTTTATACTCCTTTTAAATTATTCAACAATTATATATAATCTAACTTAACTTTTGTGAGTAAAAGTTTCCCTAGTTTTTTAAATTACAATTTTACTTTATTTTTTGTAAACTATTCTTTACCTATCTTTTTTAATTAACAATTTTTATGTTAAAGTTTCGTTTCATTTATATATTTAAGGCTTTTTATGGAAAATATTTTACTTATTTTATTTGCTCTTTTTTTAGGTTATATGTTAAATCGTTTAGGAATTATGCAAAGAGATGGTTCAATTGCTTTAAATAAATTTGTACTTTATGTATCATATCCAGCTATTGTTTTACTTCAAACTCCAAAAATAAATTTCTCGCTTGAACTTATGATTCCAGTTATTATTGCTTGGATTGTAATGACTTTAAGTGCATTATTGATACTATTCTTATCAAAAATTTTCGACTTCTCAAAAGAGGTAACTGGAAGTTTAATGCTTGTTGCAATTTTGACAAATAGTTCATTTTTAGGTATTCCACTACTTCAAACATATTTACCAAATGATGATTTTATGCCATATTTACTTGTATATGACCAATTAGGAACATTTTTAGCATTTGCAATATATGGAACTTTTATAGTTTCACTTTACACAAGTAAAACAAAAGTTACATTTAAACTAATAACCTTTAAAGTACTTACTTTTCCACCTTTTTTATGTTTAGTTATTGCTCTATTTTTTGTTGGAGTTGAGTTTCATCCAACTATTACAAAAGTTTTAGAAGCTTTTGCACTTACAACTGTTCCTGTTGCTTTGGTTGCTGCTGGTCTTCAGCTTCAACTTAAACTTCCAAAAGAGGATTTAAAACCTTTCATAGTTGGGCTTATAGTTAAACTTATCTTTGCTCCAATTATTGCAATTATTGTTTGTAAAATTTTTGCTTGGAATAATCTTGCAAGTACAGTATCTATACTTGAAGCAGCAATGGCTCCTATGATTACTGCTGGTGCAATAGCTGCCATGGCAGGACTTGCTCCACGACTTAGTTCTGCAATAGTTGGATATGGAATTTTATTCTCATTTGTCACAACTTATATATTTAAATTACTTATTATTTAAAGCTCTTTACATACTCTAAATAATAAATAGATACAATTGCAAAAAAATTTATTAAGGATAATTATGTCTTATATTTTAAAACTAATATTTATTAGTTTTTTATTCGTAAATACGGGTTTTGCAGCATTAAAAGAAGTTCCTAAAAGTGAAACATTAAAACTAGAACAGTTAGAACTTTTAAAACAAAATAGCATAAAAATCAACAAAGCTTTTGATATTGGAAGTCTTTATATGTTAAATATCAATGTAAAAGGAAATAGTGATGAAGTTTTTCTTACAAAAGATAAAAACTATTTAATTTCTGGAGTTGTTGTTGATGTTAAAAGCGGAGTTGAACTATCTATTCCTGTTGATTTATCAAATTTAAAAAACAAAGAAGCACTTACTTATGGAAATGGAAAAGATGAATATGTACTTTTTACAGATCCAGAATGCACATATTGTAAAAAATTTGAATCATTTTTCCCACAAATAAAAGATAAAGTAAAGATTAAAATATTTTTCTTTCCTTTGGATTTTCATGAAAATGCAAAAAATCTATCTTTATATATTATGGGTCAAAAGACAAATAATCAAAAAATAGATGCTATGTTTGAGTTTAATATTGGAGATGATTTAAGTAAAATTAAAAATATAAAATACTCAAAAGCTGAATTAACAAAATTAGAAAATCAATTAAATTTACATTTAAGTCTAGCAAAAAGCCTAAATATACAAAGCACTCCAACACTTTATGATAAAGACGGAAACTCTATAATTTGGATAGATTTACTTGAAAAATATGGAGTAGAATTTAAAGAGTAAAATTTTATTTACTCTTTAACTCTTTTATTTTTTAGGTCTAAAAGCTTTTATAATATCTTCATTTGTCTCTAAATATGGACCTTCCATAATATCTATACAGTATGGAATTGCAGGAAAAACTGCATCTAAACACTCTTTTATAGATTTTGGTTTTCCTGGAAGATTTACTATTAAAGAGCTTCCTCTAAGCCCTGCTGTTTGTCTTGATAAAATAGCAGTTGGAACATATTGTAAACTCACACTTCTCATAAGCTCCCCAAAACCTGGCATCATTCTATCGCACACAGTTTCTGTGGCTTCTGGAGTTACATCTCTTAAGGCTGGTCCAGTGCCTCCTGTTGTTACAACCAAACAACACTTTTCATTATCTATTAAATCTATTAAAGTATCTTCTATTGTTTTTCTATCATCGCTAATACATCTATAAATAGGCTCCCAAGGAGATTTTAAATAAAGATTTAAAGTATCAATTATAGCCTTTCCAGATAAATCTTCATAAACTCCAGCACTTGCTCTATCACTTGTTGTAATTATTCCAATTTTTGCAATCATAATAGGTGTCCTTTCTCTTTAAAATAATATACTGTTGCAAACTCTTTAAAAAACTCTTTTGCTTCAAGGCTATTGATTATTTTATCTTTTTCTCCAAGAAAAATCTCAATTTTTATGTTTTTATCTACAAGTTTTTGTAAATCTTCTTTTTTCCAAATAAAGTTTAAAAGTTCGCTTAACTCTTCATATGTTCCATCTTTTACATATGAATCTATATTTTTTAAAAGTGGATATTTTACATTTTGTAGAAAATTATTTTTGTACTCTTCTTTGTTTTTCTTAAAAAACATTAATTGCATTTTTTTAAATTTCTCATCTTTATTTTGAAAAAATGCAGGTGAAAAGAGTTGAAGTTTATCAACTCTTTTTTCACTTTTTAGCACCTTTTCAAAAGCTTTAATAGCTCCATATGAAAAGCCACTTACTATAAATTCACCCTCTTCTAGATAATCAAAAAAAAGTTCTCTTTCAGAAGAAAAACAAAAACCACTAAAAAAATTATTGCAAGTCATTAGTTGTTAAAACCTCATTTTTAAGCATAATCTCTTTTAATCTTTCAAGTTCAAGGATATTTTGTGATAATTCAATTTTTAAACTCTCTTTCACACTTAACAAAAGCTCATCTACACTTTTTGCCATTTTATATTTTTCAACCATCAAAATAGCCATATCTTCGGCTCTTTTTATAGCATCTTCGCCAATAGCAAATTTCTCATTTTTTATTATCTCTAAACCAATACTTCCAGCTAACTCTCTTTTTATATTTTCAAGCATTTGACCATAAGATAGAAAAACTCTATTTATTTTATTAACACCCTCTTCAAGTAAATTAACTCTTGATTTAGAGATATATGCTTTACAAGTTTGATAAATTGCCAAAATCTCTTTTTGCTCAGCATCTAAAATATTGTTCTGTTTTTTCCCAAATTCAAGCTTATTTTTTGCAACTTCTATATGAGTTTCATCCAAAATATTTTTATCATTTTTAATCATAAATAAAAGTGATTCATTAATCAAAGTTGATAAACTAGCCGAACTAAAACCAGCCGTATCAAGAGCCAATTTATCGATATTTATCTCATGATTTACACTTTTTAAATATAGTTCTAAAATATTTTTTCTATCATTAATATTTGGCAAAGATACATATAATCTTCTATCAAACCTTCCAGCTCTTAAAAGTGCATCATCTAATACTTCTATCTTATTTGTAGCAGCTATTACAATAACTCCTGTATCGCCACCAAAACCGTCCATTTGAGTTAGAAGTTCATTTAAAGTTGCTTCTCTTTCATCATTTGATTTTCCGCTCCTTGCTTTTCCTATTGCATCTATTTCATCAATAAAAACTATTGAAGGGGCATTTAATTTTGCACTATTAAATAGTTCTCTTACCTTTTTTGCACCCATTCCAACATAAATATGTACAAAACTAGCTCCACTTTGATAAAAAAATGGAACTTGTGCTTCACCTGCAACTGCTCTTGCTATTAATGTTTTTCCAACTCCTGGAGGACCCACAAGAAGTACACCTTTTGGAAGTTTTACTCCAAATTTTTGAAATTTACTAGGATTATTTAAAAAACCAACAATCTCTTCAAGCTCCTCTTTTATCTCTTTTATTCCAGCAACATCTTTAAAACCAATATTTGATTTTACAGGCAAAACCTCAAAATCTAAATCTTGTTTAGAAGATGTTTTAGAGTTTGCTTTATTTAACTCATTACTAAAACTATCTTTATCATCTTTATTTATATATTTTCTAATTTTTTCTTGCTTTAATTTGATAATTAATGCAATAAATAAAAGTACAAACAGAAAACCTATTCCCAAATAATAGGTAGTTCCCTCTATTAAAGTTTTGCTTTTAAAAATTGTATATACAAATAAAATAACCAAAACCAAAGCCGAAATTATCATCAGCTTAAAGTTTTTATCAATATTTTTGCTATTTAAATCTTGTTTCATTATTTATTTTTCCTACATTGTAATTATCTAAATATAGCCAATCTCCAAGTAAATCTTCACTACTTAAAATCTCAATTTGATTAAAAAACTGATCGAATCCTAAATATTTTCCATTTTTCTCTTGCTCAACTAAAACTTCAAGTTTTATATTTTTATCTTTTAATTTTTTTCTAAACTCATAGTTTTTATCTTTTATTATCTCTACAAGCTCTATATATCTATCTTTTGCTACATTTCCATTTACACTATCTTTCATAGAAGCACTAGGAGTTCCATCTCTTTTTGAGTATGTAAAAGCATGAATATGAGTTAGTGGAAAATTATGTAAATTTTGCATAGCCTCTTTCCATAAAGTATCTGTTTCACCTGGATGCCCTACTATAAAATCTGTTCCCAAAGCATAGCCATTACTACTTAAAAACTCAAAAAGTTCTAAATCACTTAAAACTTTGTTTCTTCTATTCATTATTTTTAACATCTCTTTTGAAGTGTG
>CAYQFC010000070.1:0-5255 GCA_964416585.1 uncultured Aliarcobacter sp. | reverse complement strand
CCCCAAACAACCATAACATCATCAAGAGCTTTTTCAACTGGAATTGTTCTTGGATTTGAAGCATTATCGCTTCCAACAGCCAACATCCAAACAGCATCTTTTTCTAAACCAATATCATCTAATATTGTTTTTAGCATAACTCCAGTCCATTGAGCAGAACTCATCATTCCTTTCATAAACTGTAAACTATTAAACTGTGGTGCTCTCCACTCAGGGCTTCCATTCGCAGGACACTCAATAAAATAAGTTCTAGTTTCACTTGGATATCTTTTTATATCCTCAAGAGTTAAAACAACTTCTCTTTTAACTTTTCCATGAATCATTAATCTAAATTCATTTGGGTCAATTTGAGCTGTTCCACCATGATTTCTAGTAAAAAATAGACCATTTGGAGTTATTATTCCTTCACTTTCATGTATTGGACACATAGAAATAGATGCATATGCATCACCTGAAGATAATAAATCGTGTGTTCTTCTAATATTGTTATGCTCATAAACCGATGGCAAACCATAAGGATTTTTATTTACAACATCACCTAGTTTTTGTCCCCAAGGTGCATCATTTATGATTGCTTTATCATCTGCTTTTAGAGAAACAGGTGATAAAACAGTTGCTGCACTTATTGCCCCAGCTGAATAAATAGCAGTTTTTTTAAAAAAATCTCTTCTACTTGTAGCTTCTACAAGTTCTTTATTTTTTGTAATATCTAAAGCTTTACTACTATCCAAGCTAACCTCCTATAAATTATTTACTATAAATTTTAAATATAGTTACATTTATATTATAGATTTTATAACTTAAAATAGAACTTAAAATATTAATTTTTCTTATACAATATTTACCAAAATACACACAAAAATAGCAATATAATAGCATTTGTTACCAAATATATCTTTACATTTGTTTTGCTAATAATATAAAAAAGTAAGACTTATATTTTACTCTTTTTCACTACTTTATCGCTCACTTTTATATCTAGTTTTAGAAAATTATATAGTTTTCTAATTACAATCATCAAAAGTAAGCCATCAAGCATACTAGCTATAATAAATGAGAAATATTCATCTTGAGAAATCAACTCATAATTATATGAAAGCATCGCAATTGCGACCATAAATGTGAGTGGCATTGAATCACTTAGGGCAAACATTACAGTTTGTTTTGCCTTTAAATAGTTTAAGAATACTAAATATGAACTTACAATTCTAATAGATATTATTGCTGACATAATAAAAAAAGCATGTTGTAAAATATCAAAAGTTATCATATCAAGCTTTACAGTTGAACCAACAAATATAAAGAAAATTGGAGCGAAGAACCCAAAACCAAAAGACTCTATTTTGTGCAATAGCTCCTGTTTTTGGTTAAAAAACATTTTAAAGAATAGTCCTGCTGTAAAAGCTCCTAAAACCACATCAATTTTTAAAATAAGCATAATTGATACTAAAATTAGAAGCAGTGAGATAGAAAATCTTATATCTTGGTCATGTTTATCATTAATATTATCTGGAATTAGATATTTTTTAAGCTCAGGAAACCACCAAAAAAGCATATATGAAAATCTAAGAAGTAAAATTGTAACAGCAACAACAGCAATAATAGTAAGGATTGAAGTAAAAAATCTACTACTTAATCCAAACTCAGTCCATCCACTAAAAAGAGTTAATGCTAAAATACTAATAACTTCTCCAACAACACCAATTGATAAAGCAAGATTCAGCCAAGGTTCATCTTTTCCATACTCTTTTATAAGCATCATTAACATTCCAAGAGAAAAAATAGGAAGAGCAACAAAATATGTTAAACCTAAATCAAACAACCAACAAACAAGCCCTGCTAGTGTATATAAAAGTACAAAATATAATATTACATTAATAGCCATTGTAGATTTTATAACTTTTACAAGCTTAAAATTAATCTCTAAACCAGCTAAAAACATAAGATAAATAAATCCAAATTTTGCAACAAGTTTAAATGTTTCATCATCATAAATTAAACCCATATATCCACAAATTAGCCCTAAAATTATCTCTACAACAACCACAGGAGTTTTAAAAACCTTTGAAATCATTGGAGAAAACATAATTATTAAACATACTGTAATTATTAAAACTATCTTTTCCATATCTTCCTAACTATCATCTTCTTGTGGCTCATCATCGGTTTTCATTCCAGCTTCATGTAAAAATGGACTTGCTACAAAAGTTAATTTCTTTATTTTGTCATATTTTGCATAAGATAGATATAAAATATCTTTTGCCCTTGTAACTGCAACATAAAATAGTCGTCGCTCTTCTTCTAAGCTTCCACCTTTACTCATAAGCTTTCTATTTGGAAATCTTCCATCCATTAAATCAACAACATAAACCTCTTTAAACTCCAAACCTTTACTTGCATGAATTGATAAAAGATTTACACCATCTCCTTCACTAAGTTCACTTCCACCTAAAATCATAGAGTTTATAAATTTTGATAAATCAGAAAAATTTTTTGCCAAATTTCTTAATAACATAGCTTTTCTATTTATTTTTGCTAAGGATTTTGTCTTTAAAATAGAATTTATTTCACCATCTTTTTGTGTTGCTCTTTTTGTGCTTAACATATCTTTTAATTTCGAATATGCCATAGATGAACTAATAATTGCAAGAAGATTTTCTGGATTTTTTGTTCTTTTTAGCTGTTTAAATAGAAGATAGATATCGTATACATATTTTGCACCATCTACATTTAATTTTGGATGTTTTAAAATTGGATTTGACAAAAAACTCTCTTCAAAATTGCAATCCCTATATTTAGAAACACTTCCAAGCTCTAAAAAATCATCAAAAAGCCCTAATTGATGGTTTTTTTTCTTAGTTTCATATGGATTATTCATATTTTGGTTTGGATTAAATAATCCATTTAATAAACTTCCATCTCCAAGTTTAATAAGTGCATCAAAAATATCTTTTGCAATAGCTTTCCCAATCCCCTTTCCATGCTCTAAAATATGTATAAATGCCATCATATCATTTGTTGATATTTGTAAAACTAGAACATCTAGAAGAAATTTAACCTCAACTGAATCAAAAAAACTCATTCCACCTTTTCTACGTGCTGGAATCCCAAACTCTCTTAAATTTGCTTCAATTCCATCTGCACTTGAGTTATTTCTATAAATTATCGCTATTTCACTATGAGAATTTTGTGATTTTGATATTAGTTTTGAGATATATTCATACTGCGAAAAAAGTTCATGAAATACCAAAAGTTTTGGCTGATGTGTATGTTGTTCTCTTACAACTTCCAGTTTTTTTGGATAAACTCTTTCATTAAACTCTATTACTTTTGTTGCTAAATCTAAAATTGGCTTTGTTGAACGATAATTTCTTTTTAGTGTAAAAACATTTGCATCTTTATATCTTTTTCCAAATGTTGAGATAATTCCAATATCTGAGCCATTAAATGCATAAATACTTTGATCATAATCTCCTACACAAAATAGTGATTTTGGTCTAAAAGCATCAAGAAGTCTTCCTTGAAGTGGATTTGTATCTTGATATTCATCCACTAAAATCTCTTTAAAGAAAAACTCTTTCTCTTGTAAAATATCAAGCATTGTTGTTAATAAATCATCAAAATTAACATAACCATACTCTTTTTTTAAAGCATTAAATTCATCAATAACATCTTCGTATATAAGTGTATAGCACTCATGTGCTGGGCTTTTTTCCTTCATCCAAGAAGAAAAATCTTCACTATTATTTGAATTCAAATACAAGGAGTACATATCATATAAATACCCACCATCATAAGGGTTTGACTCCTCATTTCTATCCATAAAAACTCTTTTTTCATATATTGATTTAAATAGTGTTTTTAGTTCATTTGGCTGCTTTAAAGAGATGTTTACCTCTAACTCTTTTAAAAGTTTATATGAAACGGAATGAAAAGTTCCTGCCATTATCTCTTTTGCTATCTCTTTTGAGAATATTTTTGAAACTCTGTTAATCATCTCAATAGCAGCTTTATTGGTAAAAGTAAGAAGCAAAATCTCTTTTGGTTTTACACCACTGTTTATTAAATGTGCAATTCTTCCAACAATTGTAGAGGTTTTTCCTGTACCTGCACTTGCAATTATTAAATTATATCCGCTTTCGCATGTAGCTGCTTGTAACTGTTCTTGGTTTAGATTAGATAAAGGCATAAAAAGGCTTATTTATTGTATTTGAAAAGTAAAATCATTTTGAAATAGTATTAAAATAGTGGTTAAAAGTAGATAAAAAAAAGAGAGCCGCCTAGGGGAAGCGACTCTCCTCATACACAAGGAAACATAAAAATTATCTATTTAAGAAACTTGTCTTAAAAAAATATTTTATATAAATAAGCTAAATCTTTAACTTACTTATATTGAAATTATACTTATTAAAAATTAATACAAGATTAATCAAACCTTCCATTTTGCTTTTTCTTCAACTTTCTTTTCATTTTCTACCAAAATTATTAAATATTTACTAGACCAAATAATTAAAGCAATAATTAAAAATAAAGCACTCAACTCAATAAATAACATATAATCTAAACTAAAATTTGAGCTAATTGATGCAAAAATTCTAAATAATGCCAAAATCTGAACAGCAATAAATATAGTTATTGCAAAGCTATTTGTTGTAATCTTTCTACCTGAATGCCCCAAAATTACCCTAGTTCCAAATCCAATTAATACTGTAACAAAATATCCAATAGCCAAGGTATGTAGCACAGCCTTTTCAAAGAAAAATTCTGGATTTACAAATGCCATAATACCTTCAATTATAGATATTAAAAATGCAACAGGAATCCAAAAAAGCCCCAAATGAAGAACCCAAACAATAGGTGGCATATTAAATGTTGGAAGTTTCCATCTAAAAAGCTCTTTTAATACAAAAATAAATAGTGGAATATCAGCTATTAAATTTAATTTTGCATTTTCGAAGCTTAATAAAAACACTTTTAATACAAGTAAAACAGAAAGAATATCAAGAAGTTTAGGGCTTTTATTTATAATATATTCAGGAGCCATAACTCTTGTAAAAAAAGGAATCATTCTTTGTGAAATTGTAAAAATAATCAAAAATAGAAATAGATAAAATCCACTATTTATTGCTACTTTTGAAACAATATAAGATTCATTAAAACTAAATTCTGAAACAATAAAAAGAAAATGAGCAACTAAACCAGCCATAAATGAGATCAATACCCATTTTGTATCTGTTTTATCCTGCATAATACTT
>CAYQFC010000069.1:0-5404 GCA_964416585.1 uncultured Aliarcobacter sp. | reverse complement strand
TATAAAATTTTAAATCAATCAAATGATATTAATTTAGAGAATTTATCTAAAATTTTTAGAGCTTATGAGAATAGACTTCAAGATTTATTTAAAAATAATGCAAAACTATTTGATAATACTTTTAATACATATATGATTTTATTAAAAACACTTTTTAAAATATCTACTTTAAAATCAATAGATATCTTGAAAAACTCTGAAATACATAATATTATGGAGCTAATTGTAGAGAGTGTTAATATAGTAAAATACAATATTCTACTTAATAATTTACAATTAAGCAGAATAAATAATCTTTTAGGAAGATATCTATATGTCTTTACTCATCTTGAAAAAATAGAAGTTTATCCTGATGATGTTTTTACAACATCAATGGAGTTTTTATCATATTTTAATAGACAAGAAGATGGTTTTGAATTAGCAAAGAATAATAATTTTGGTTTTGAGAGTGAATTTGATGCACAAACAGAATTTTTATTGTATAAAAGTTATTCAGCTATTTTTATTTTAAAGTTATTGAAAAAACTAGAAAGAGCTTCAAATTTGGATTTTATGAAAAATCCTATATTTAAAAAGATAATTAAAAGTTTTTATAAAAGATTTATTTTTGAGAAAGATGGTTTAATATCAAAGGATATAAATGTTGTAAAAACAGATTTATTAAATAGTTTAGTTTTCAATTATAGTTCTGATTTATCTTTTGATAAAAGACAAAATCATAAATATGTGTTGGAAGATTTTATATTAAATGATACAAAATTAAATAATAAGAATCTTGAGACAATATATAGGCTTCTATATTTTGTAGATAATATAAAAGAGTATAACTATTTTCATATTGCAAATATTTTAGTAAATTCAGAGCTAATAAAAAATGGTTACCAAGAGTTTTTTAAATTAGCTATTTTTGATTTATATATATCAAAAATAAACTCAAAAAATAAGCTTGAAGATGATGATATAATTTTACTAGATAACATAGCTTCTTATAGTATGCAAAATAATTCAAACATATATCTACAAGCAATTTTGACAAAAATATATCTAAATATTGCTAGAATATTTGCAAAAAATGGAATAAAAAAAGATAGAGTTGAAGAGCTTTATTTTTTGGTATTAATTATAAATAAGCTTGAGGTAATTGAAGATAACTACTCAAATCAAAATCTAGCAATTATAAAATATCTTCATATTTTACCAGATGAAATAGAAGCAAAATTTATTGATACCTTTATTCACAAGATAGTAAATAGTTTTGATTTAGCAATTGATAGCTATTTTGCAAAAAATTTAACAAAAGATAAGAATATTAATTTTTTCAAAGAGTATGTAAATAAGGATTTATTCTTTTATTTTGTAGATATTGAGTTTAATGATGAAATTATTAGCTATTTGGAAAAACACGAACTTGAAAGTTTTGTTTATGATATAAATAGCAAAAATAAAGTTGCATTTTTATATATAAAAAATTGTGAAGAGATTTTTAATAAAATATATAAGCTTTCAAGACATATCTTAAAAGATAAGTTTGATAAACTATTTGCAGAAACAAATAAAAGTAGTGCAAACTACTATTTGGCAGATGATGATTTGATATTTTAGGGGAAAATATGAAAAATTTTTTAATTAAAGAACTAGATTCACTTCCAGAGCTTCCTTCACATGTGATTGAATTAAATAACTTTAGGCAAGAAGATAGTATAGATACACAAAGATTAATGAAAATACTTCAAAAAGATCCTTTGGTTGTTGCAAATATCTTAAAGATTTCAAACTCAAGTATGTTTGGATTTAGAACAAAAGTAGATACCTTAAGTAGAGCAATAAATCTTCTTGGGATTAAATTTATTGTATCAGTTGCAATTGGATCTTGTGTTGCAAAAAGCTTAAAAGCAAATCTTATGGCATATGCTGCAACAGTAGATGATTTTTTGTTTGTTAGCTCTTTAGCAAGTACAATTATAAATACTTGGGTAGATAGTGTAGATAGAGAGCTAAAAGAGGAGCTGCTTCTTCCTGCATTTTTGCAAGAGATTGGTAAGTTTGTAATATCATCTGTAATTCAACAAAATAATAAAACAGAATCATTTTTAAAAGAGCTTGAAGAGACAAAAGATATATCCTTAACTGAAGAGAATTTTCTTGGTTACTCATGTGCTAGAATTACAGCAAATATCTTTAAAAAATGGGATTTAACTCAGAATATAATTTTTCCTATTGCCTTCGCCTCTGATATAAACTCTTGTCCTGAAGAGTTCAAAAAAAAGGCACAAATTCTTCAAATAGTAAAAATTCTTTGTGATATTAGGTATCCACTTAGCGATGAGTGTATAGAGAGAGCTTTAAATAAAGTTGTTTTATATAATTTTGATGTTGATAAATTTTTAAACTCAATAGAACTAATAAAAAATACAATTTCAAAAGCATCTTAAGTTCTATTAAGTAACATTTTGTTAAGATTTGTAACTTTTTTACCCAAAGGAATAGATTGTTGGATGTTACTTTAGTAGTTTTATGTGCAGGAAACTCAACAAGGTTTGATAAATCTTGCAAAAAGCAGTGGCTAAGAGTTGGAAATGAACCATTATGGTTAAATGTTACTTCAAGACTTAAGTCGTTTTATAATTTTTACCAAACTATTGTGGTTTCTCATAAAGATGAATTAAAATATATGCAAAATTTTAGTGATGACTACATCTTTGTTGAAGGTGGCAATTGTAGACAAGAATCAATTAAAAATGCTCTAAAATCAGTAAATACAAAATATGTAATGATAAGTGATGTAGCACGAGCTTGTATTCCAAGTTTTGTTGTGGATGAACTTATAAAAAATAGAGATAAAGCATCTTGTATTGTGCCAGTACTTGATGTTAATGATACAGTTATTTTTGAAGAAAATACAATAAATAGAGATAAAGTAAAACTTATACAAACCCCTCAACTATCAAATACAGAAGATTTAAGAGAAGCCTTAAATACATCTATTGAGTTTACAGATGAAAGCAGTGCGATAAAGCACCTAAATAGAGATATTTTTTATATAAAGGGTGATATTGCAAGTAAAAAACTAACTTTCTCAAGTGATATAGGTAGTATTCCTTGCTTAAAAGAACCAGTTGATACTCAATTTATTGGTACAGGTTTTGATATTCACTCTTTTGAAACAGAAAAAGAGATGTTTTTGGGTGGAGTTAAACTTCCATATAGTTATGGATTTAAGGCTCATAGTGATGGAGATGTTTTAATTCACTCTTTAATAGATGCACTTTTAGGAGCAATTGGAGCAGGGGATATTGGAGAGTTTTTCCCCGATACAGATCCAAAATATAAAGGGGCTGACTCAAAAAAACTTTTGGAGTATATTGTAAATTTTGTATATAGTGTTGGTTATGAAATTGTAAATATTGATATTACAATTATTGCTGAAAAACCAAAAGTTAATCCACACAAACAAGAGATAAAAACAAGCCTTTCAAAGCTTCTGAATATTCCAAAACAGTTTATAAACATAAAAGCTTCAACATCTGAAAAACTAGGAGCTATTGGAAGAGCTGAAGGGCTTATTGTACAAAGTATTGCAAATTTAAAATATTATAATTGGATGAAAAAATGAATATATTAATTATTGAAAATGAGATTTATTTAGCACAAAAAATTGTTTCAAGACTACTTGATGATGGTCATAGTTGTGATTATGTAGAGAATGTGAATATTGATAATTTAACAAAAGATTATGATACGGTTTTAATATCAACATCCTTACCATCAGCAATTTACAAAGCAATTATAAAAAAATATTCACAAAACTCTATTATACTTCTTTTGGTATCTTATATTTCAGATGAAACAGTAACAGAACCTATAAAATTAGGTGCAAAAGATTATATTATGAAGCCTTTTTTGATGGATGAATTGGTGCGAAAAATCTATCATTTTAAAGATTGCAGAAGTATGAGAAGAGAGTTAGCTGTATTAAAAGAGTATTTTAATTTTACAATGCAAGATATTGATTCAAGTTTGGTTACTTTACCACTATCTTTTCCTATTTTAATAGAGACAAATTGTCAAATTCATGCTGATAAACTTATTTTTGAACTATCGAATAAGCTTGATTTGCCAATTAGTTTTATCTCTTTATCATCAAATTCTTGGCAAAAAAACCTAGCTAATGCAGATGAAAAAAATATAATCTATCTTATAGATTTCCATGTTTTAAAAAGAAATATTAAAGATCAACTTCTTAAACAAATTGCTGATAGAAACTCTGTTATTGTAAGTATGGAGATTGAAGAGGATTTTCCATATAGAAAAATAGTATTTAATAATGATAAAAAAATGTTGGATAATACTCAAATTATGTCTATAAATGATTATGTAAAATTAATGGTAACCACTTATCAAAATAAATATCCAGATACTGAGTTGTCAAAAAAACTGGGAATTTCAAGAAAATCTCTTTGGGAAAAGAGAAAGAAACTTGATATTGAGAAGAAAAAATAATGAGTTTTAGAAGATTTTTTTTAACTGTTGGATTTAGTGGACTAAGCCCAAAGGCACCTGGTACTGTAGGAAGCTTTGTGGCACTTATTTTTGGACTATTTTTATTGCAATTTTTGCATGTATCTACTCTATTTTTATTGGCTCTTTTTATTACTGTTGTTGCAATAAAGCAGATAAATATTTATGAAAAAGAAGTTGGTATTCATGATAGTAGCGAAATAGTTATAGATGAACTAGCTGGAATGTGGATAGCTTTGTCTATTTGTGGAATAAATAGTGAAAATATGTTTATTCTTGCACCACTTTCTTTTGTTTTTTTTAGACTTTTTGATATCTATAAGCCTTCTGTTATTGGAAGAATTGATAGAGATGTAAAAGGTGGTTTGGGAGTTATGGGAGATGATGTAGTTGCTGGAATTTTTGCTGGTATTTGTACAGCAGGAACTTGGCAACTAATAGAGAAGTTTTTAGCATAAACCATGAATTCATAGTTTATGCTATTTTAGTCATTTTTTATTTGCTTCAATATCAACTTTGATTTTTACCTCATCGCCAACAGCAACTCCACCGAGTTCAATAGCTTTGTTCCATTTTAAATCAAAATCCGATCTTTTAATTTTACCTTCAAGTGCAAAACCAACTTTATTTCCATGAGATGAAATATCTTCAATATCTAAAGTAACTGCTTTTGTGATACCTCTAATTGTAAGATTTCCACTCATTTTTCCTTCATCTTTATCTGCTTTATATGAAGTCATCTCGAAAGTCATTTTAGGAAACTTTTCACTTGCAAAAAAGTCATCACTTCGCAAGTGATCATCTCTATCATCTATTCCCGTATCTATTGATTTTGTCTCAATATTCGCAAGAACTTTTTTAAAGGTTTTTGTAGTTTCATCATAAT
>CAYQFC010000068.1:0-5429 GCA_964416585.1 uncultured Aliarcobacter sp. | reverse complement strand
AAAGGCTTCGCCTTTGAAGAGGCTGTAAAAAAAGCACAAGAAAATGCAGATGAGTTAAAAGCGCTAGAAGAGAGTTTTAAAATCAAAAAATAGCAAATTTTGAGTAAAATATATAATCCATAAATTAACTATACAAAGAGAAAAGATGAAAGATTATATTTTAAATCGTTATGATAAAGACAAAGAAGAAAATTTAATAATCAAAATCCACACAAAAAGAATAGAAGATTTATATGAAGATTATGACAAAAACTCATCATTTATCAAAAAGGATTTGAAATACAAACTTGAAGAGTATCTTTTTGAAAGTGTAGATGAGATAGGAAATAAGCCCTTTGTTTTGCAATTTTATTTTGAAGAGAAATTAAATTTAGATTCATCAAAAAAGCTTCAAAATAGTATACAAGAGTATTTTTCGTATCTTATGTTTTTGGAAAAAAAGAGTATGAAAGAAAATCTTAAAAACTCTCTTATATTTTTCTCTATTGGATTTCTGCTTATTTTTATCTCATTTTCTCTATCTGAAGAGAAAAATTTAATATTAAAAGTATTGGGAGAGGGCATTATGATAGGTGCTTGGGTTGCACTTTGGGAAGCCTTGGCTATTATTTTGATAAACTGGTTACCACTAAATAAAAACTTAAAAATATATAGCAAAATAGCAAATGCAAGATTGTATATATACGATTAAATAGCAAAAGCTATTTAATCTATTTTAACAAACTAGCTTTACAAGCCGTTTCATTATTTTCTGGAATTATATGTTTTAAAAACTTTGAATACTTCCCAACATAGTCTATTTTTGGGAATTTATCGGCTACTTTTAATACAATTTCATTTTGTCTTAGCCATTCAAGCTCAACAGGAACTCCATCTATCCAAGCACAATTTGTAAGCAAATCTTCAATACCTTCAAGATTTATATCTTCCGCTTTTTTACTATGCTTTGCTATTAATTTTAAATAACTTGCTTCAACACTTTGTGGTTTTTCATCTTCAAAAATAAAAACAACTTTGAAATCATCAGCATTTAAGCCACTTTCAATTGGCAATGAAGCCAAAGTTGAGATTAATTGAAGATTTTTATGTTTCTCTTTTTCATCATAAAATGGTTTGTATGCTTCAATACAAAAGGTTAAAAAACTATCAGTTAATGGAAAAATAGCTTCACTTTTATTGCAATTTACTTCAATTCCGCTTTGTCTAATTGCCTCTAGAAAAATAGCTCCACTTGCACTATTTTCATTCCAATTTACAACAGGAAAACTAGCTTCTAAAATAAGATTTCTATCTAAAATCCCTCTACTTAATCTTGCAATTCCAAAAGCCAAAGGTTTTTTATACCAAGTTTGAGCCTCTATATCTAAAACAAGTTTTTTGAAATCCTCTTTTGTATTTATCATTTTTATCTCCTTTTTTAGATTTAAAATTATTAGTAAATTGTATCCATATCAAGCATAATATTTGAACTTTTTATAGAGTGCAGAGCTTTTAAAAGCTCTTTTAAATTCTTTGAACGAACTAAAATCTCATATCTATATTTATTTGCTATTTTAAAAACTGCACACTCTCCAAAACCAATAACTTCAATATTTTCAATAGTTTTTAGATATTTTACCACTTCATTTAGCTCATCTTTTATCTTTAAGCCATTTGTTGAAGCCAAAACTATACGAGCAAGTTTTACAAATGGAGGGTATAAATCTTTTCTAAACTCTAACTCACTATTTAAAAATTCCAAATAATTTGAATCTTCCAAATAATATTTAAAAAAATCCTCATTTTGTGTCTCTATTAAAACTTCTCCAAAGCCATTTCTACCACTTCTTCCTGCAATTTGAATAAGCAAAGAAAGAGCTTTTTCTCTTGCTTTATATGAGTTCATATTTAATAAACTATCAATTCCTAAAACAACTGCTAATTTCACATTATGATAATCATGTCCTTTTGAAAGCATCTGAGTTCCAACCAAAATATCAATTTTATTGTCGTTAAAATCACTTAAAATTGATTTTAAAATCTTCTCATTTTTTATTATATCAGTATCAAATCTTTTGATATTTGCTTTTGGAAACTCTACTTTTAAAAGCTCTTCTATTTCAGCAGTTCCAACTCTATGATTTTTTATAATTCCAGTTTTGCAAGATGGGCAAAACTCTGGAATTTTTTGTGCAAAACCACAATAATGGCATTTTAAAGATAAATCATTTTTGTGTAAACTCATAGAAACACTACAATAAGGACACTCTACACTTTTTCCACAATCAAAACAAATTTGGTGTTTAAAGTTTGCTCTTGTAGGTAAAAAAACTATTGTTTGATGAGCATTTTTTAGATTTTCTTCTATTTTTGCTAGGCTTTTTTGTGATATTTTTGGACTTGAATTTTCAAAAATATAGCTTTTTTCTGTATCAAAAAAGGTTTTGTCAAGTTTAAAATAGGGCATTTTATGAAAACTATTTATAGAAGGTGTTGCACTTCCCAAAATAAGCCTAATATCAAATTTTTTAGCTATAAAAATAGTTAAATCTTTGGCATTATATCTTGGTGTGCTATCACTTTTATACGAATCGTCATGCTCTTCATCTACAACAATTAAACCCAAATCTTTATATGGCAAAAACAGAGATGATCTAGCACCTGCTATTAATTTTATGCTTCCATTTTGAAGATTTTGTAAAATCTCTTTTTTATTTTTTGAACTAACTTTTGAGTGCCAAATAGCAATAGTTTTTCCAAAAACTTCTTCAAGTCTTTTTTGCATTTGTGGAGTAAGAGAAATCTCAGGCATCAAAAAAACAGCTTCTTTTCCACTTTTTAAGACTTCTTTTATCTCTTTTATATATATTTCAGTCTTTCCAGAACCTGTTTTTGCAAAAAGTAGGGCTTGTCTATTTTTAGACAAAAAATCTCTTGCCTCACTTTGTAAATTTGATAAATTTATCTCTTTTTTAAACTCTATATCTTTCTCTTTATACAATATATTTTTATCAAAGGCTTGAAAAATCGATAAAGCATTTCCCATGGAACAAACATAATATTGAGATATAAAATTTGCAATTTCAAGCATAAAAGAGCTATAAAAAAAATCTGTATTTTTTAAAATATCACTACACTTAAACTCTGGTTTTTCTACTTTTTTTAATACAGCAGCCAAGTTTGAATTTTTTCTTTTTGCTAAAATAACTTCCACTAAAGAGCCAATTTTAAGCTCTTCTACTGATTGATAAGTAAGATTATCTAAAGGGGATTTTAAGATTGAAACTTCATAATAGTTCATTTTATTTATTCAATATCTTTACAAAAAGTTTCTTCACTAGCACAAAAGAAATGCCCATCTTCAAAAAGAAACTCAAAAGTTCTATTTTGAGTAAAAAATAGATACTTTTTATTTGATATTTTTGTCCATTTTCCATATTTTTTAATATTTATACTTGTTGATATGATTGGAATTTCTAATACATTTTTAAAAAGCTCTTCATCTTGCGTATTTATCTTTGCATCATCAAGAGAGCTTATAGTATTTGAGTTTTGTAAAAGTATATTTTGACTACTTTTTCTAGCAATTGAGCTTTGAATTAGGGCAAATTCTGATTTTAAAGTCAATAGATTTGAGTTTTCATTAATAGTGTTAAACTTTGGAATTCCAAAAGATATAATTATTGCTAAAACTACAATAGCAATAATAATCTCTAAAATAGAAAATGCTCTCACTTAAAATCCTGATAGTTTTTCAGTTATTTTTTCTATACCTTGTTTGAAACTTTTAAATTCGTGGCTTAAACTAAGATATGCAATTAAAAGCTCTTTAGTATCATTATTTTTTGACAAATCCAAATATTTACAAAGTTCTTTTTCCAAATCATCATCTATATTTATAGTATAAGCTAAATTATTTATATGAAATGTAACATCTTTATTCATGATTTTGTCTCCCTGTTAAAGCCAATGTACTATTTATTGCCAAAATAATATCTTGATTATTTTTTATTAATTCATCATTTTCATTTTTCATTTTTTCTAATTCTTGAATTAAAGCAATATTTTCAAGCTTTATCTTTTCATACTCAAACAATAATTTTTCAATTTTACTATCTAAATTATCTATAATTTGCATCAATAATTTACCTATTACTCTAAGTTTCTATCTCTATCATCAATAAAAACTTTTGCAACTTCATAAAGCATTGCAACAGATTTTCCCCACTGAGAATAATCATCCAAATTTGTAAGCTCTAAACCAAAACTTTTTGATATTTTATCTATTAAAATTTGTTCATTTATATTGAAATTTCTATCAATGTGAATTAAAATCATAAGCTCTAAAAGTACAATTTTTTTACTTTTTTCACTTCTAAAATTTTTTAAAGTTGATTCTAAACTAAAGTTTTTTATATCAAAAGAGTCTATGTTTTCTATTCCCATTTCAGAACAATACTCCAAAATAATCTCTTCTTCGCTTTTTCCAAAATCATTGTCAATTCTTGCTAAATAGTGTGCAAGTTGCAAAAATGCAAATTTTTCTCTAGCTTCAAGTTTCATTAATAACATATTATATATTCCTATTTTTAATCATATTTAGATTGTATAATAATTTTGCTAATTTTTAATATAAATGAAATCTTATAAATTTGTTTAATTTTTAAATTAATATCATAAATAGCTTTAATGGATTTTAAAATAAAGATTTACAATTCAATGTCTCTTTCTTGCAAAAAAAGATATAAATTTTCTTGGGGTATTATAGAAGATAGTGTTGAAAAAGGTATTTTATCTTTAGATGAAGTTTATAATATTATAAAAACAGAGTGCCAAAAGCAAAATGAAGAGTTTTTATTGGAAATCATAGAAAAACAGTATGAAAAAGCGAAAAAAGATGATGAACCATATCAATTTAATATGTTTTTTACATTTTTAAGAGTTGGTTTGGTTACAAGTTTTGTAAAGCATGTTTCAGATGTATTTATAGAAAATCATAAAGCTATTTTTGAAGGAAGCTTTAATCACGCACTTTTGGAGTATGATAAAAAAAGCGAATACTATAAAGCTTTGAAAGTTTTACAAGATATTTCAATAAAATATATTTATCAAAATAGGGAAGTTCAAACTTTGGAACTTCAAGCTTATACGATTATCAACTCTTTATTTGATTTTTATAAACCACTTTTAGAGCTAAAAACAGATGATTTTGAGAAGCTTTTAAAAGATGAAAAAATAGATTGTTTTATATCAAAAAGATTGATAAAAAGAGTATCTTCTAAACAGATAGTAGCTTATAAAAATGATGTTGAAAATCTAAATAAAGATAATCTTGAAGAGTTTAAAATTTTAGAATTTTATTATATAGTTAGATTGATAATTGACTATATTAGCGGAATGACTGATGATTTTGCTTTGGAAGAGTATAAAATATTGTTGGCTATAAAATA
>CAYQFC010000067.1:0-5443 GCA_964416585.1 uncultured Aliarcobacter sp. | reverse complement strand
TTTTAATTTGTTGCCGATTAAAATTTATAATAAACATAGCAACCATAAAAACAAAAAGAGCTAAAACTATAAAATCTAAAATCTCTTTCATTCTATAATTACTCCATCAATCTCATTTAATGCCACTTCTTCAAGCATATCTCTATTTTTTATTAAAAGCAAAATTTTACTATCAAACATATAGTTATCTGCTATTTTTTGCATATCTTTTGCCAAATTCATATCTTTGCAAACTATATATCTTGCATTTAAACTATTTGCAAAAAGCCCTTGAGATATATTTGAAATCTCTACATAAAAGCTTAGATTTTCTCTAAAACAAAACTCTAAAATCTCTTCATTATAAGTAAAATATAGATCACCATTTGGCTTAGTTTTTCTAATATCATCTATACTTAAAACCCTAAAATACTCTTTAAAAGGAATTAAACTATCTCCAATAATCTTCACTATTTAGCCTTTTTTTGGTTTAAGCACTCTTTTGAGCAAAAAAACTTTCCATTACCTAAAATAGCTTCATTTTGTGCTACAAAAGTGCTACAAGTAGGACACTCTACCATCTCATCACTAATTAATTTATCATTTTTTTTCACACCATCAACTCTTTTATTTTTGAAAAAAAGTAGATATATCACAAAAATAGCCAACAACAACAATATAATCTTCATCAACACTTTTTATCCTTTTATATATAAATAGTTTCTATTCTCTCTTGAAACTACCTTGTATTTATTTATTTTTGCATCTTCTAGTTCGTTTTCTAGCATACTTCCCTTGTAAAAAAGATATGAAGAGTTTGATTTTTTGATATTTTTTGTAATATCCAAAAGTAGTTTTGTATTCGTCACAGCCCTACTTGTGATTAAATCCACTTTCAAATCTTCCACCTCTTCAACTCTTTTTTGCAAAATTGTAAGATTTTGTAAGCTTAAACTAGCTTTCACAAAGTTTAAAAAAGCAACTCTTTTTACTCTAGGTTCTACTAAATATGCTTTTTTATCTTTTTTCAAAATTGCAATTATAAGCCCTGGATACCCAGCTCCTGTTCCAATATCTGCAAAACTATCAAAGTTTTCTATAAGTCTAAGTGGAAAAAGAGAATCTAAAATATTTTCATATATATCTTCATCTTTTAAGCTTCCGCTAAGATTATGCACCTTTCCCCATTTTTTAAGAAGTTCGATAAAAATCTCTATATCTTTATAAAATACATCTTCAAGATTTAGATTGTTTTGTTCTAGTATATTTTTTAAACTCAAAGCATATGCCCCATTTGCTCTTTTTTTGTTCGCAAATAATCCTTATTGTAGCAATTTGGCTCAATAATTGCTGGTATTCTTTTAGCAATCTTCAAATCCTTAATATTTTCCAAAAACTCGATTTTGGCTGGATTGTTTGTAAGAATATTTATCTTTTTTATATCTAAATCTTTTAAAATATACTCAACAATACTATATTCCCTCTCATCTTCCTTGAAGCCCAAAGCCAAATTTGCTTCAATTGTATCTTTTCCACTATCTTGCAAACTATAAGCATTTACCTTGTTTAAAAGCCCGATATTTCGCCCCTCTTGTCTATGATAAATTATCATTCCACCATTTTGTGCGATATATTTAATAGCTAGTTCTAGCTGTTTTTGGCAGTCGCATTTTATACTTCCAAAAACATCACCCGTAAGGCACTCTGAATGAACTCTTAAATTTATAGTATCTTTAGAGTTAAAATCTTCACTCATCAAAACCAAATGCTCTTGGTCGTTTTGTTTATATGCTTTTATCTTAAAATTTCCATGTTTTGTAGGAAGGGAAGCTATGTTTGATTTGAATATTTGCATTTTGCTTTTTAAACCTTAAACTGTTAAAATCGCAAGATTATATCCAAAAGAGGTAAATATTATGTTTAAACGATTTAGAAGATTAAGATTAAATGAGACTTTAAGAAGCTTAGTAGAAGAGACAACAATTAGCAAAAATGATTTTATATATCCACTTTTTGTAAAAGAGGGAAATGGTGTAAAAATAGAAGTTTCATCTATGCCAGGTGTTTTTCAAATGAGTATTGATGAGATTTTAAAAGAGTGTGAATATCTGCAAGAAATAGGATTAAACTCTATAATTCTTTTTGCAATTCCAGATTTAAAAGATAGTGTTGGAAGTGAGTGCTTATGTGATGAGAGCATAATTGCCAGAACAATAAAAGCTATAAAAAACAAATTTCCATCTATGTTTATAGTTACAGATTTATGTTTTTGTGAATATACAGACCACGGACATTGTGGAATACTTGACCCAAAGACACAAAGTGTTCACAACGATAAAACTCTTGAGATATCAGCCCAACAAGCTTTGGTTCATGCAAGAGCAGGTGCAGACATGATAGCTCCTAGTGGAATGATGGACGGAATTATTTCAACTCTTAGAAAAACTTTAGATGAAAATGGTTTTAAAGATTTACCAATCATGGCATACTCAACAAAATTTGCAAGTGGTTACTATGGACCTTTTAGAGATGTTGCCCAATCAACTCCCTCTTTTGGAGATAGAAGAACATATCAAATGAATGTAGCAAATAGACTTGAAGCAATAAGCGAATCACTTGAAGATGAAAAAGAGGGAGCTGATATACTTATGGTAAAACCAGCTTTAGCTTTTTTAGATATTGTAAGAGATATACGAAATGAGACAAAACTTCCACTTTGTGTTTATAATGTAAGTGGTGAATATGCTATGTTAAAACATGCTGGAATGGCTGGATTAATAGATTATGAAAGAGTTATGATGGAAACTATGATAGCTTTTAAAAGAGCTGGAGCAAATATTATTATAAGTTACCATGCAAAAGAGGTTTGTGAGATTTTGAATAAAAAATAATATGATTTCAAAATGAATAACTACCAAAAAGCCATAGAAAATTCAAATATTGTTTCAAAAACAGATATAAACGGAATTATCACTTTTGTAAATGATGAATTTATAAAGCTTTTTGAGTATGAAAAAGATGAATTAATAGGACAAAATCACAATATAATAAGACATCCAGAGACTCCAAAACAAGATTTTGAAGCTTTATGGAAAAATATCTTAGAGAAAAAAGTTCATAAAGCGACAGTAAAAAACCTATCAAAAAGCAAAAAAACAATCTACTTAAATACTACAATAATTCCTATTTTAGATGAATTTGAAAATATTATTGAATTTATTGCCATAAGATATGATATTACAAATGAAATAATGCTTCAAAAAGAGCTTGAAGAGAAGCAAAAAATTATATTTTTACAATCAAGAATGGCAAGTTTAGGGCAAATGCTTGCAAATATTGCTCATCAATGGAGACAACCTTTAACAGAACTAAATCTAACACTTTTTAATATCAAAAAATCTTTTTTCAAAAAAGATGAAAAAGAGTTTGAAAAACTATATGAAAGCGGTAAAAACTTAATTTTAGGAATGTCGAATACTATTGAAGATTTTACAAACTTTTTTTCTCCACAAAAACAAAAAGAGAAATTTTTATTAAATCTTGCTATCAAAGAGGCTCTAAAAATAGTACATAGAAGCTTTGAAGAGCATAATATTGAGATAAAATTTGATATTTTAAAAGATTTGGAACTTTTTGGGATTAAAAATGAACTTAGTCAAGTATTGATAAATCTTTTAAATAACTCAAAAGATGCTTTTATTCAGAAAAATATATATAAAAAAGTTATCAATATAAGAACTTATACTGATAATGATTTTATATATCTTGAATATATTGATAATGCTCAAGGTCTAAGTGATAGCTTATTTGATAGAATTTTTGAACCATATTTCACAACAAAACATCAAAGTAGTGGCACAGGACTTGGTCTATTTATCTGCAAAATAATTATAGAAAATAGTTTTTATGGAGATATTTGGCATGAAAACTTTGCAGATGGTTTAAAATTTACTATAAGGTTTCCAAAGAGCTATGAAAAATCTAAAAGTATTGATAGTTGAAGATGAAGATGATTTAGCAAAATTAATAAGAACTTCAATAAAAGATTATTTTTTTAAAGTAATTATTGCAAAAGATGGAAAAAGTGGCTTAGAGAAATTTCAAAAGTTTAAACCAGATATTGTAATTAGCGATATTACAATGCCTTTTTTAGATGGTTTAGATATGTGCAAAACAATAAAAGAACAAAATATCAAAATTCCAATTATTATTTTAAGTGCTTATAGTCAAAAAGAGAAGCTTTTAAAAGCTATTGATATTGGAATTAGCAAATATTTTATAAAACCTTTTGATCCAGATGAGTTTGTAAATTATTTAAAAAATTTAAGCTTTCAAATAAATAAGGAAAAAAACATAAAATTAATTGATAATTTTATTTTTGATAATACAAATTTCAATCTATACAAAAATGATATTTTATTAAATCTTACAAAAAGAGAGAAGGATTTTTTGCTTTTATTAATTGAAAATAAAAATAGTCTTGTAAAACTTGATTTTATAAAATATAGTTTGTGGAGTGAGCTTGTAAGCGATGAAAGAGTTCGTACTTTTATAAAACGACTTAGAGGAAAAACCTCTAAGGATTTAATACAAAATATCTCATCGCAAGGATATATGATAACTATTTAGGGTCTGTTATAAACTCTTTGTTTTTATAAATAGAGTGAATAAATGCCAAACCAATAGGAACTATTGCAAAAGTAGTTATTAGCATAGCTGGAAGATGATAAAAAATTTGAACAAGCATAGATAAAGCAAGAAGTCCAATAGACCACATAGCACCATGTTCTAGAAAAATATATTTTGAAACAACTTCTCTTTCAACCATAAAAATTGTAAGACTTCTAACAGCCATAGCCCCGACTCCAAGTCCTAGCATAATAATTACAACATTTTGAGTAATAGCAAATGCCCCTAAAACTCCATCTAATGAGAAACTCATATCAATTACTTCAAGATACATAAATGAGATAAATCCACCGCTTAATTCAGTTATTTTTATATCACTTTTCTCTTCATTATTCTCATTTCCAAGCTCAATAGCTCCTTTTAAAAGCTCCAATAAATAAAAAGCAATAACTCCAATAATCATAGGAATTAAAATCTCAATTTTATTTACACTCACCATTTTATCGCCCATAACAACTTCACTTGGTGCAATATAAGTAATTCCTAACATCAAAAACATAATAAATAGAGCTTTAATATCACCAACTTTTGATAGTTTTGTAGCAAAATCTTCAATATATTTTACCCAGTGAGTATCTTTATTTTCATCAAAAATAAACTTCAAAAATAGCATTAATAAAAACATTCCACCAAATGACATAATAATATGATGAGAACCTTCAATAATCTTCTCATACTCATCTGGATTATTAATTGCAAGATTAAAAGAGTCAATAAATCCCATAGAAGTTGAGAAATATACTATTAGAATAGGAAATACAAATCTCACTCCAAA
>CAYQFC010000066.1:0-5510 GCA_964416585.1 uncultured Aliarcobacter sp. | reverse complement strand
GGTGCTGCTATACTTAAAAGTCATTTTGAAGATAATTCAATAGATCCTAGATATCTATTTTTAGGAGCCTTGCTTCCTACATTAATAGCAAGTTTGTGTTTTATAATTTTATAAGGATAAAAAAATGGTTTCAAATTTTGCAAAATTTGCAAGAACAAATAAAAGTTTGATAGTTTTTTCAAACTCTTTTGATCATATAGAAGTTTTTAAGCACTTTTATAATGAAAGAGTAAAGCCAAATGAATTTGGATTTATTAAGATAAATAGTGAAAAAATTTGCCTTTTACATGAGGATTTAAATTGTGATTTAATAAATGGAAGAACAAATGAAGAGATAAAAAATAGACTTCTTGAGAATTTTAAAATAGAGTCAAGATATATAATTACATCTTCAAGATTTATTATTTTTCCAAAAAAATTCTCTTTTAGAAGAGTCGCAAATAGGCTTTTTACAGATTTTGTTATTCAAGGAGCAGGAGAGATTAGCTTTAATCTTGTGGGAAATAGTTTTGTTGTTGATTGTTTTGGGGGTTCAAAATCTTTAAATGTAAAAACAAGAGCAATAGATGCTTTAATAATTCAAGATGAATTAGAGGCAAATTTTAATGATGAGTAGAGTTTAATACTCCTCTTCATCATCAGCTTCACTATCAAAACAGTAAATACACTCTTCATCAAAAAAAGAGTATTCATCATAACAATAAAATTTTTCACAGCTATCGCATTTGAAACAGTCGTGTTTTTTTGATAGTTGTTGTTCAAGCTCTTCATGACTTAAAGAACTTTTTGTAGCATAATCATCAAAAATTTTATAGACATTTTTATTTTTGTCATTTTTTAACTCTTTTGCTAAATCTTCTAAAGAATCAATTTGCATTTTTAACCTTTTAAATATTATAAAAGCCGTATTATCTCAAAAAATGATATAATCGCGACTTAAAAAAGAAAATAGGTAGTATTTGATGGAACAAAACGGTATAAAAACACAAAAATTTATAGTTAAATATTTTACAGAGATTATGATAAAAGGCGAAAGTGCTAAAAAACAGATGAGAAATCAGCTATTTTTTAATCTTCAAAAAATCTCACTACAAATATCAGAAAATATAGAGATAAAAAAGTTTTTTGATAAAATTGAACTTATTTGTCCAATAGAATTTAGTGATATTTTAAGAGAAAAATTGCTTTGCACATCTGGAGTTCAGCTTGTTTTGGAAGCTATCCAGATTGATAATATGAAAACTTTGGATGATATTAAAGTTGAAGTAAATAGGTATATGTCAAAAGAGATTTTGGATAAAACTTTTGTAGTACGAGCAAAAAGAGTTGGAACACAAGATTTTAAATCAACAAATATTGAACAGACTGTTGGTGGATATATGTTGGCTCAAAATAGTACAAAGGGAGTTGATTTAAGAACAGCAGAAGTTACTATAAATCTTGAATTAGAGCATAGTAAATTAAATATTATTACAAAAAGATATGAAGGATTAGGTGGTTTTCCTTTGGGAACTCAAGGTGAAATAATATCTCTTATGAGTGGGGGATTTGATTCAACTGTTGCCTCATATTTATCAATAAAAAGAGGCTTAAAAACTCACTATTTATTTTTTAATCTAGGTGGAATTGCCCATGAAATAGGAGTTAAACAAGTAGCTTGGTATTTATGGAATAAGTTTGCAAGTTCACATAATGCAAAGTTTATAACTATTAATTTTGAAGATGTTGTTGGACAGATATTTAAAGATATAAGCCCTTCATATATGGGAGTTATTTTAAAAAGATTGATGGTACAAGCGGCTCAAAAAGTTGCAAATGAGTTAGAAATAGATGCTTTAATAACTGGAGAAAGTGTAGCTCAAGTATCAAGTCAAACTTTAAGAAATTTAAGTTTAATAGATAGTGCTAGTGATATTTTAATCTTAAGACCACTTGCATTTATGAGTAAACCAGAAATTATTGATATAGCTTCAAAAATAGGAACTAAAAAGTTTGCTGAAGCAATGCCTGAATATTGTGGAGTAATTTCTCAAAATCCTGTAACTGCTGGAAGTTTTGATAGAGTTGAAAAAGAGGCTAAAGCTTTTGATTATACTGTTTTAGAAGAGGCAATTAAAAATAGAAAAATAAAAAATATAAAAGATGTGCTTGATGATATTTGTGAAGTTGGAACTTTGGAAGTTGTAAATAGCTTAAGTGAAAATGATACAGTTATAGATATTAGACAAAGTAGTGATATTTTACAAGTTTCTTGTAATGTTTTGAAAATTCCATTTTATGATTTGAAAAAAGAGTTTAAAAAACTAGATCAAGACAAAACTTACCTTTTATATTGTGATAAAGGAGTTATGAGCCAACTTCATGGACAATATTTAAAAGATGAACAAAAATTTACAAACATAAAAGTTTATAGACCAAATTAAAGGAGAGTTATGAAAAAGATTATTATAGGAGTTCTTGTAGTTTTAGCACTTGTTATTGCTACTTGTTTTTATTTAAGAACAACTGCTTCATCAAAAATTGAAGCAAAATTTGAAGAGCTAAGAGAAAATGGTTTTAATGTAACATATAGTAAAAAAGATGTTCCATTAAAGATAAAAGTAGATGGGAAGCTAGAACTTGCATATTCAAAGAAGGCTTTGGAGTATATTATAAACAATCAAGATGAAGGACAACTAAAAAAAAGCTTTCAAAGTTCTTTGAAACTTCTTTCGGATAAAGAGATTAATAATGCACTTGAAGGAGCTACTTTTGATTTTGATTTTGATGTAAATCTTCTTAATTCAAAACTATCTTTAAATATTTACCTAACAAAATTATCAAATAATATGATGCAAGGGTTATTGGAAGATGAAGATAAGGCAGCAAATGTAATTCTTGAAATGTTGAAAAATAGAGATTTCCAAATCACTATTGATGAAAATAAAAAATACAGTGTAAAAGATATAAATTTTGTTTTGCCTGAAGGTACAGCAACTATTAGAGGAATTAGTGGAGATAATAAACTTGGCTTAAATATTGATTTATTTAAAATATCAAGCAAAGAAGATGAGTTTACTTTAAATAGTAGTGGACTAAAACTAATAAATGAAGAGAAAGATGAAGTATTAACTTCTAAAATGAGTTTTGAAAATATAGATATTGTGGATCAAACTTCACAAATTAATATAAAAAATATTGATTTATTATCAATTTCAAAACTTATAAATGGTGTTTTAAGTGGAGATAGTGAAATATCTTTTGAGAAAATCTCTTCTAAAAGCAATCAAGAGTTGGATTTTGAACTATTAAACAGTAGTGCAAAGTTTAGCCTTAATAATTTTCCATATGATTCATATATTGATTTTCTTGAAGCAATTGCACTAAACGAAGATAGCAATAAATTAGCAGAAAAAACTAAACTATTTTTGGAGACTATTTCTAAAGCAGGAGTTGAGATAAAACTGGATGCAAACTCAAAAGATTTGATTGTAAAAAATCAAAAGATGTTTCAAGAATTTGATTTAAAATCAAATTTTATACTCTCTAAAAAGTTAAATGAGATGAAATTTGAAAATATTAATGATATTTTTGAACTTGCAAATATTGAATTAAAAACAGATAGCAAATCTTTTGATGATATGCTTACAAAAAACTCTTTTCCTATTGAAAAGATAAAAATACTTGATTCAGAAGATAAAAAATATAAGATTTTAAAACTGGAATTAAAAGAAGATGGGCTTTATACAAATGGAGTTTTAGCATTTAAAAAAGATGAATTGAAATTCCAACAAAATAATATTAGTGATGATATTTTAGATGACAATAATACAAACTTATCATATAGCTATAAAATGCTTGATAAAGATACTTTAAGAGTAAATTTTAAGTATAAAAGTTCACTAGAAGCTATAAATAGTGGTGGAATTTCAGTATCTTTTCCTGAGTTAAAAGATGATTCTTTAATAAAAGCAAAATCTAGCAAAAATTTTGCAAATCTTGATGTATATAAAAAAGGTGATGCACTATTTAGTGGACTTTTAAATAAAAATGTTACAGCTTCTTATTTGATGATTGAAGGTTTTGATGAGAATTGGAGTGATTTAAATATTGAAAAAGAGTTTAGTTTGGATATTGATGTATCAAAATTAGATGATTATTTGGAGATAAATTTAAGAGGATACTCTTCAAATGAAAAAGGTGAGTATGAGTTGGTTCCAACAGAAAATTCAAGTGCTACAAATGACCAACAAACATATTTTGTAAAAATTGCAGATATAGATTTGGAAGAGTTAAAAAGTAAATTTAAATAAAATATTTAGGGAAATTCCCTAAATATTCTCTTTTTTTGACATAATATCTTTTTCTATTAAGATAAATAAAAATGGAAATAGTGAATATATAAAAAGCTTTAAAGCAAATACAAAACTCCATTTATAGTATTTCATTGCATTAAACAAAGCTATACAAAAAAGAATAAAAAATATTCCATGCATCATCCCAAAAATCTTTACAGCCATAGGCTCACCACCAAAATATTTAAGTGGCATAGCTATAAAAACCAAGATTAAATAAGAAATTCCTTCAATAATTGATATAGCTCTAAATTGAGAAAATCTTGTTCTAAACATATTTTTCCTTAAATTTTTTGACCTATTATAGTAAATAAAAATATATAAAAGCTTAGTATAACACCCTTTTTAGTAAAATTAATACTATGATAGAAGAAAAAAATATAATACTAACAACACTAAACTCAAGATTTTCGCACTCAAGCTTATCTTTAAGATACCTTTTTGCAAATCTAAAAGAGTTAAAAAATGAAGCAAAGATTTTAGAATTTGTAATAAATAGTCAAAATCAGACAATAGCAGAAGAGATTTTGGCATATAAGCCAAAAATTGTAGGAATTTCAACATATATTTGGAATGCAACAGATGTAGCTGAAATTGTAAAATATATAAAGCTAATAAGTCCTCAAACAATTGTAGCTCTTGGAGGTCCAGAAATAAGCCATTTACCACATAGGGTAGATTTTTCTATGGCTGATTATTTTATGTTTGGAGAGGGTGAAATAAGTGTTTATAACTTGTGTCTTAATATCTTAGGTGGAATTAGACCAAAAGATAAGATAATTCATGCAAAGCCAGTTGAGTTTGATAAAATTGAACTCCCATATGATTATTACACAGATTTTGATATAAAAAATAGACATATTTATATAGAAAGTAGCCGTGGTTGCCCATTTACTTGTGAGTTTTGTCTATCTAGTATTGATAGTTCGATGAGATATTTACCAATTGATATTTTTTTAAATGAGATTAATAAACTTTGGAATAGGGGTGCTAGAAATTATAAGTTTATAGATAGAACTTTTAATCTTAAAATCTCATATGCAAAGGCTATTTTGGAGTACTTTTTGGCAAAAGATGAAGAATATTTTTTACATTTTGAGGTAATTCCTGATAATTTTCCCCCTGAGTTAAGAGAGCTTATAAAACAGTTTAAAGCAGGAAGTTTACAGCTTGAAG
>CAYQFC010000065.1:0-5667 GCA_964416585.1 uncultured Aliarcobacter sp. | reverse complement strand
CAATAGATATTTTTTATGATGAGTTTACAGTTTATGAAAGTAATGAAAGAGTTGCTTTTGAAAATTTTAGTGAAAATAAAAGATATATAATTGAATATCAAGACAACGATAATGATTTTGTATATAAACCAACAATGCAGGATTTTATAAAAATAATGGAATGAAATTTTAAATAATAAAATATAAATGTTTAAATATCTGATTTTTTATTAACATTTAGATAATATCTAATATATTTTTAAAAATAGAGTCTTAGGGGAAAATATGTCATCAAAAAAAGAGTTAACAGAAAGAGATATTTGTACAAAATATATCAATCCTGCTTTAACCCAAGCTGGCTGGAATTTACAAACACAAATTAGAGAAGAAGTTTATTTTACTGATGGAAAAATTTATGTAAAAGGAAATAAATCAAAAAGAGCTAAGGGTAAAAAAGCAGATTATATTCTTTACTACAAACCAAATATTCCTGTAGCAATTATAGAGGCAAAAGATAATAATCATAGAGTTCAAGATGGAATCCAACAAGGCTTAGAATATGCAAATATTTTAGATATACCAGTTGTTTTTTCAAGTAATGGAGATGAATTTTATGAACATGATAAAACTTTATCTAATGGTGTTGTAGAACGAAAAATCTCATTAAATAATTTTCCAACTCCAGGTGAACTTTGGGAAAGATATAAAAAATATAAAAAAATAGAGACACAAGAAGAAGAAAAAATTATTTCTCAAGACTATTTTTTTGATGCTCAAGGAAGATTTCCTAGATACTATCAACAAATTGCAATAAACAGAACAGTTGAAGCAATTGCTAAAGGACAAAATAGGATTTTGCTTGTAATGGCAACAGGAACAGGTAAAACATATACAGCTTTTCAGATTATTCATAGACTTTGGAAAAGTGGAGCAAAAAAAAGAATTTTATTTTTAGCAGATAGAAATGCTTTAATTGACCAAACAAAAAAAGGTGATTTTAGACACTTCAAAGACAAGATGACGGTTATTAGAAAAAAACATATAGATAAATCGTATGAAATATATTTAGCTCTTTATCAAGGACTTACAAATTACGATGAGGATAAAGATGCATATAAAGAGTTTAGCTCTGATTTTTTTGATTTAATTGTTATAGATGAGGCTCATAGAGGAAGTGCATCAGAAGATAGTTCTTGGAGAGAGATACTTGATTATTTTTCAAGTGCTACTCAAATAGGACTTACTGCTACACCAAAAGAGACAAAAACTATTTCAAATATCGAGTATTTTGGAGAATCTGTTTATACTTATACTCTTAAAGAAGGAATTGATGATGGATTTTTGGCTCCATACAAAGTATTGAGAGTTGGATTAAATGTTGATTTGGAAGATTATGAACCTGAAATTGGTAAAAAAGACAAAGATGGAAATGAAATAGAGCAAAGAATATACAATAGAAAAGATTTTGATAGAAGTTTAGTAATAGATGAACGAACTTATATGGTAGCACAAAGAGTTACTGAGTTTTTGAAAGCTACTGATAGATTTAGTAAAACTATTATCTTTTGTACAGATATAGACCATGCAAGTAGAATGCGAAGTGCTATAGCAAATTTAAATAGTGATCTTGTTGCTAAAAATTCAAAATATGTAATGCAAATAACTGGAGATAATGATGAAGGGAAGAGAGAATTAGATAATTTTATAAACCCTCAAGAAACATATCCAGTAATTGCTACAACTTCTAAATTAATGACAACAGGAGTAGATGCTCAAACTTGTAAATTAATAGTTCTTGATAGCAATATAGGTTCTATGACAGAATTTAAGCAGATAATTGGTCGAGGAACTAGAATAAACGAAGAGTATGGTAAAACATTTTTTACAATAATGGATTTTAGAGGAGCAACTGATAAATTTGCTGATCCTGACTTTGATGGTGAATCTGTAATAATAAAAGATATTTTTGATGGGGATGAAATTTTAAATCCAGAAGAAGAAAAAATTGATTCAATAATTGATGAAAATGGTGAAGAAATAATATTTGAACCTTTTAATATTCCAGATGCTGGAGAAATAGAAGATATTGAAAAGAAAAAAAGAGAAAAAGTATATATTAATGGTGTAGATGTAACTATCCTGAATGAAAGAGTACAGATAAGAAATTCTGAAGGAAAATTAATTACAACTAGCTACAAAGAGTACTCAAAACAAAAAGTTCATGAAGAATTTTCTTCACTTGATGATTTTTTAAACAGATGGTCAAGCAGTGAAAAGAAACAAGTTATTATTGATGAGCTTTATGAAAAAGATATTTTATTTGAAGAGTTAAAGGTTGATATAGGCAAAGATATGGATATTTTTGATTTAATTTGTCATATTGCTTATGATAAACCACCACTAACTAGAAAAGAAAGAGCAAATAGTGTTCAAAAAAGAGACTATTTTAACAAATATGAAGGAAAAGCAAAAGAAATTTTGAAAGCTTTATTAGAGAAATACTCAGATGAAGGAATAGAAACTATTGAAACTATAGAGGTATTAAAACTTCCAGAATTTAGCTCTTTTGGAACAGCAATTGAAATAGTTAATACTTTTGGTGGTAGAGATAAATATTTAGAAGCTATAAAAGATTTAGAAAATGAGATATATAAGGGAGTTGCTTAATATATGAGCCATAATATAAGTGGAGTTATAAAATCTATTCAAAAGATCATGAGAAATGATAGAGGATTAAATGGAGATGCTCAAAGAATAGAGCAATTAGGATGGATGATATTTTTAAAGATTTTTGATGATAAAGATTTAGAAATAGAGTTAATAAAAGATGATTACATATCACCAATTCCTAGTAATTTACAATGGCGAAATTGGGCTAAAGATGATGAAGGAATTACAGGAGATGAACTTTTAGATTTTATTGATAATAAACTTTTTACAACATTAAAAAATCTTCCGACTGCAGCAACAAATAAAAGAGCTTTACTTATAAGAGAAGTATTTGAAGGTAATAACAATTATATGAAGTCTGGAACTATTATAAGGCAAGTTTTAAATAAAATAAATGAAATAGATTTTAATAATAGTGAAGATAGGCACCTTTTTGGAGATATTTATGAAACTATTTTAAAAGAGCTTCAAAGTGCTGGAAATAGTGGAGAATTTTATACTCCAAGAGCAATAACTCAATTTATAACTCAAATGATAGATCCAAAATTAAATGAAATTACTTTAGATCCTGCTTGTGGAACTGGTGGATTTTTAGTGAATACTATAGATCATATAAAATCAAATGGGGAAGTTAAAACTCCAGAAGATAGATTAACATTACAGCAAAATATTAGAGGAGTAGAGTTAAAACCACTTCCTCATATGTTAGCACTTACAAATCTAATTTTACATGATATAGAAATTCCAAATATTATATATGATGATGCACTCTCAAAAGAGATTTCAAGCATATCAAAAAAAGATAAAGTTGATTGTATTTTGGCAAATCCCCCTTTTGGTGGAGTTGTAACCGATGGTATGGAGACAAATTTTCCTGCAAACTTTAGAACTAAAGAGAGTGCTGATCTATTTTTAATTCTTATGATAAATTACCTAAAAGATGGTGGAAGAGCTGGAATAGTACTTCCAGATGGAAGCCTTACTGGTGATGGAGTAAAACAAAGAATTAGAGAAAAGCTACTGGCTGATTGTAGCCTTCATACAATTGTACGACTTCCAAACTCAGTATTTCAACCCTATGCTTCAGTGGCTACAAATCTTCTGTTTTTTACAAAAGGAACTCCAACAAAAGAGATTTGGTATTATGAACATAAATTACCAGAGGGGCAAAAAGCATATAGTAAAACAAAACCTATAAAGCTTGAAGAGTTTGAACTTCTTAAATTATGGTGGAATAATAGAATTGAAAATGAGCAAGCTTGGAAAGTAAATATTGAAACTATCAAAACAAATGGATACAATCTTGATATTAAAAATCCATATAAAAATGAAGTTGAAATTAATTACACATCAACTGAATTATTAGATTTATTATCAAAGTCTTTACTAAAAAGTAGTAATCTTATAGAAAAGCTAAAGAGTGAACTAAAATGATAATTAGAGATATAGAGTATTTAAAATCTCTAGTAAAAGAGATTATAAAATTACCAAATGAAACTGAATGGATTGAGTTCAAACACAATAATGATGAACCTCAAATGATAGGTGAATATATAAGTGCAATAGCAAATTCAACTGCATTAAATGGGAAAATAAATGGTTATATGATTTGGGGTGTTGATGATAAAACCCATGAATTATTAGGTACAACTTTTAGTCCATCTCTTGCTAAAAAAGGAAATCAAGAGTTAGAAAACTGGCTTCTAGGTAATCTTGAGCCAAAAATAGATTTTAGATTTTATGAATTAGAAATTAATGATAAAAATATTGTCTTATTAGAAATTAATCCAGCATATAGACATCCTGTAAAGTTTAATGGTATAGAGTATATAAGAGTTGGTTCATACAAAAAAAATTTAAAAGATTTATCTGAAAAAGAACGAGAATTATGGAGAGTATTTGATAAAGTACCTTTTGAGAAACAAATAGCAGTAGATAATATAGGGGTTGCTGAAGTTTTAGACTATTTGGAATTTACAAAATATTTTGAACTATTAAAACGTCCGTTACCAGAAAATAGAGACGGTATAATTGAAGCTTTAATAGCTGATGATATGATAAGCAAACTTGATAATGGTAAGTATGCTATTACAAATCTTGGGGCAATTCTTTTTGCAAAAGATCTAAATAAATTTACACACCTAAAACGAAAAGCTGTAAGAGTAATACAATATAAAGATAACTCAAAAATAAAAACACTTAAAGAGATAGAGGGTAAAAAAGGATATGCTGTAGGTTTCGAAAATCTTATAGAGTATATTAATAACATTATTCCATCAAATGAAGTAATAAAACAAGCATTTAGAGAAACAACACCAATGTATCCAGAACTTTCAATAAGAGAACTTGTAGCCAATGCTTTAATACATCAAGATTTTTCTCAAACAGGCAACTCAGTAATGATAGAGATATATTCAAATAGACTAGAAGTGACAAATCCTGGAGAGCCTTTGGTCGATACTGATAGATTTTTAGACACTCCTCCAAAATCTAGAAATGAAATACTTGCATCATTTATGAGGAGAATAAATATTTGTGAAGAAAGAGGTAGTGGGATTGACAAGATAGTTTTTGAAACAGAATTTTATCAACTTCCTGCACCTATATTTGAAGCTACAAACGGATATACAAGATCGATTCTTTTTGCCCACAAAGAACTAAAAGATATGCACAAAGGTGATAAAATAAGAGCTTGTTATTTACATTGTTGCTTAAGATATATTCAAAATGACTACATGACAAATACATCTTTACGAGAGAGGTTTGATATTGATGTGAAAAATCGCTCGATGGTGTCTAAAATTATCAACGAGACATTAGAATCTGGAAAAATTCTTATTTATGATGATAGCGTTGGATCAAAAGCAAGAACTTATATACCAAGTTGGGCAAGATGATAAAAATTTGCTTCACCGTTGCTTCACTAAACACTTATAATAAGCTTAGAAATATAAAGAAAAGCCCTTGTATTAGGGCTTTTAGTTCTAAAGATTTGTTTGACTGTTGTTTGATTGATGG
>CAYQFC010000064.1:0-5727 GCA_964416585.1 uncultured Aliarcobacter sp. | reverse complement strand
ATATGATAGGTGAAAAAGAAGCTGGTATTAGAGCAAATCCTCTTGAACAAAGTAGTTCGATTTTAAAACAAGTATTTGGTAAATAAAAAAAATTAAAATAAATTTCAAATTAGCTTGAAGCTAGTTTGAAATAGTTTCTTAAACCATTATTTTTTACCAAACTAAAATTTAAATTTATATCTAAATTATCTTTATTTTGGCATTCAACTAAAATAGTTTTATCAAAATTTTGAATAAGCTTTTCAAACAGTAAACCTTTTTTATCTATTATAAAAATCTCTTTGTCTAGCTCATAAATATATATTATATATAACTTATAAATATTATCTACTTCATAAATATTAAACTCATATGGTGAAAAACTTTTTTTAAATATATTTTTAAAAGAGTTTGTTTTTAACTCATCTTTTAATAAATCTAAAAATGCACTAAAAGGCTGACTATTCCAGATAACTCCATTTATAGTGTGAATATACTCTATATAAATATCTTTTGTTTTTAGATTGTATGCATCTAAAACATATGCATCATGTCTTGTTTTTGTCTCAATATTTGAAAGAAGAAATTTAAAACTAAATTCACTTGTAATTTTAAATTTTAAATAATTTTCCTCAAGACTAAAATATGGAATTGAAAGCTTTGTAACTTTTTTAAATATATATTTCAAAGCATTATACAAAGCATTTAACATCTACTTTCCTTTTATCTTTTAACCATTTAGTTTTAAACTTTTTTTAAATATTAGCAAAGTAATAGTAAAAAATACTACTCCTATTAAAAAAATATTTATCATCTGTTTATAAACAATAGTAATTCCAGCATCTCTAAACAAAATAGCCTGCGATAACTCAACAAAATGGCTAGTTGGCATTAAGTTCATTAGATACTGCAATACCAAAGGCATGCTTTCATATGGTGACATTGTTCCTGAAAGCATCATTAATGGCAAAATTGTTAAAATAAACACCATTCCAAGTTGAGGCATATTTTTTACAATAGTTCCTATAAAAACACCCATTGAAGTTGTAGCAAACAAAACCAAAAAAGTAGAAAATAAATATAAAGCAATTGACCCACTAATTGGAATTTGCAAAAGCATCTCTACTATAAAGAATATACTAAAACAAACTCCAATTAAAACTATAATACAAACAGCCAATATCTTTGAAATCATTATTTCAAAAGAGCTTAAAGGCATTACCATTAAATGCTCAATAGTTCCATGTTCTCTTTCTCTAACCAAAGATGCAGCTGAAAGTAATATTGATATCATTACAATATTATTTATAATCTCATTTATACTTCCAAACCAATCTCCTGTAAGATTTTGATTATATTTATATCTAGTAACTAATTTTGGATTAAAACTATTTTCAGAACTTTTTTTCAAAAAAGTTTCTATCTCTTGATTTATAATATTTCTTACATAAGAAGCACCAATTCCAGCTTGTGTCATTCTTGTTGCATCTATATTTACTTGAATTTCTGGTACATTATTTGATAAAACATCTTTTTCAAATTCACTTGGAATTAAAACAATAAAAGTGTAATATCCTGAATCCATCTTTTTGTCAATATCATAATAGGAGATAATATCAGGTGTATTAAATCTTGGTTTATAAAAAGCATCAATTAATCTTTGTGATAACTGACTTTTATCGCTATCTACAAAAGCAATTGAACCATTTTTTAACTCTGTTGAAGTTTTTGTTCCACCTATATAAATTGCTACTGAAAAAACATATACAATAAATATAAGCATACCTTTATCGTACAAAACTATTTTTAACTCTTTAATCATTAAATTATAAATATTTAAAAAAGTTCTTATCATAGTTATTTTTCCTGCTTATTTAAAACTAAATAACTACAATATAGTATTACAAAAATAGATATACTTAATACAAAAAATTCAAATCTTAACTCACTAAAAGATACATTTTTACTAAAAACACCTCTACTTATATTTATAAAGTATGTTACAGGAAATATATTTCCAATATATTGAGCAACTCCTTCAAGTGAACTAACAGGCTCTTTTAGACCTGAAAATTGTATTGTTGGAAGAAGTGTTAAAATTGCAGTTCCCATTAGTGCTGCGATTTGAGTTTTAACAAAAGATGAGATAAATAGTCCAATCGCAGTTGTGCAAATAATATATAAAAAAACTCCCAAAGTAAGTGTAAATAAACTCCCCTTTAGTGGAACTTGAAATACATATATAGCAAAAGTAACTAAGCCAAAAAAACTAATTAAACTAACGACTATATAAGGCAACTGCTTTCCTAATAAAAATTCCATTTTTCGTACAGGTGTAGCATAAAAATTTACAATAGAACCTAACTCTTTTTCTCTTACAACACTTAATGCCATCAAAATAGCTGGAATAAAAATCAAAAGAATAGATATAACTGCTGGAACCATAGAGTAAATACTTTTAAAATCTTGATTATATCTATATCGTAAAAGAACATTTACATCTGATTTTAAATCAATTCCTAAACTCTCTTTGTATTGATTTTTTAGATAATTTAAGTGCAAACCTTGAACATAACCATGTATTGTCTCGGCTCTAAAAGGGAAAGTTCCATCAATCCAAACAGCAACTTCTTGATGATTACCTTTTTGTATATTTTTTCCAAAATCAGGTGGAATTATAAAAGCTAGATTAATTTGAGAACTTTTCATTTTAAAGTCTAACTCTTCAAATGAACTTAACTCCTCTTTTTCAATAAAATATCTAGAACCAGCTATATTTTGTATATAGTTTTGACTAATAGGTGACTTATCTTGATCTAATACTGCAAATTTAAGATTCTCAACATCAAAACTAATTCCATATCCCATAACAAAAAGTAAAATAACCGTTCCTAAAAGTGCAAAAGTGAGCCTAACTTTATCCCTTAAAAGCTCTAATGACTCTTTATAACTATAAGATAAGGCTCTTTGTAAACTAAAAAAACTATTTTGAGTTATATTTTTTTCCATATTTTTATCTTCAGATTCAAGAGTAATCTCTTTTTTTTCACTCTCATCTAAAGCATCTTCAATGTAAGCTATAAAAGCATCTTCAAGATTATCTTTATTTTTTTGTTTTATTAAATCTTCTGGGGTGTTGCTTACTAAAACTTTTCCTTTGTGCATCAAAGAGATTCTATCGCATCTTTCACCTTCATTCATAAAGTGAGTGGAGATAAAAATAGTAACATTTTCATTTCTTGATAAATCAACTAAAAGTTTCCAAAAATTATCTCTTGAGACTGGATCAACTCCCGAAGTTGGCTCATCTAAAATGAGCATTTTAGGAGTATGAACAACAGCAACAGCCAAAGAGAGTCTTTGTTTTATTCCCAATGGTAAATCTTTTGCAAAACTATTTTTATACTCTTTTAAAGAGAATTTTTCCAAAAGATACTCTAATCTTTGATTTTGATTTTTTATATGAAAAAGTTTTGCATGTAGCTTTAAATTTTCATAAACACTTAGTTCACTATACAAAGAGAAGTTTTGAGTCATATAACCTACAAACTCTTTTGCATCTAAAGAGCTTTTCTGCAACTCTTTTCCAAAAAGTTTTACAGTTCCACTACTTGGATTTAAAAGTCCTGTTAACATCTTCATTGTTGTAGTTTTTCCACATCCATTTGAACCTAAAAATCCAAATATCTCTCCCTCTTTTATATTCAAATTTACACTATCAACAGCAGTAAAATCACCAAATTTCATACTCAAATTTTCTACTTCAATAGAGTGAAAAATAGTTTTATAATCTTTTTTTGGAACTACTAATTTTTCATATCCAACTCTTTTTTCATCTGGCAATAATTTTATAAAAGCTTCGTCTATATCAAGGCTATTAGTGTTTTTTAAAATCTCTTCAAGTGTTCCATTCATTAAGATTTTTCCATCATCCATAGCAATAATTGAATCAAAAGTAGCTGCTTCTTGCATATATGCAGTTGCGATTAAAACACTCATATTTTTGTTTTTATTTTTTATTAGGTTTATAAGTTTCCAAAACTCTCGCCTTGAAAGTGGATCAACACCAGTTGTAGGTTCATCTAGAATTAAAATCTCGGGGTCATGAATTAAAGCACAACAAAGACCCAATTTTTGTTTCATTCCACCAGAGAGTTTTCCAGCTGGTCTATCTTTAAATTTTATTAAATCTGTACTTTGTAAAAGTTGTAAAATTCTTTTTTTTCTTTGTTGTTTATCAAGTCCAAAAAGCTTAGCAAAAAACTCTATATTTTCATAGACACTTAAAGTCATATATAAATTTTTTCCTAAACCTTGTGGCATATATGCAACTTTTGGACAAACAATATCTCTAGCTTTTTGAATACTTATATCAAAATTTAAAACTTCAACTCTTCCTTTTTGAATAATTTTTGTTCCAGATAAAATTGCCAAAAGAGTAGATTTGCCAACACCATCTGGACCAATAAGTCCTATCATTTTGCCTTTTGGCAATTCTAAATTTATATCTTCAAGAGCTACTACATCTTTGTATTTATGAGAAAGATTAGTTATTTTTGCAACAATTTCACTCATTAGACTTTATATCTTTTGGTAAATTATTTAAATGCTCTGGCCAAACTGCATTTTTATCTAATTTAATATAAGCAACACCTGGAAGTCCTGTTTTAACCTTATCAAAATATTTTTCTAGTAAATCTGGGGAAATTTTTACTTTGACTTTAAACATCAATTTAGCTCTCTCCTCTTTTGTTTCTATCTCTTTTGGAGTAAATTGCGACAAAGGAGATACAAAAGTTACATTTGCAGGAATTGCAATATTTGGAATAGCATCAAAAATTATTCTAGCTTCACTTCCAACATCAACAAGTCCAGCTTGAGATGTTGAAAGAAAAATATCCATATATGTATCCATTAAATCTAAAACAACCAAAACCTTTCCGCCACTTGCTACAATTTCACCATTTTGGGCAATTTTATATAGAACTCTTCCTTTTATTGGTGAGTATAATTTTGAATCTTCAATATTTACTTTTATACTCTCTATTTGAGCTTCTAGTGCATTTATAGTAGCTTCTGAACTACTTACTTGAGTTTTAGCTGCATTTAGTACAATTTGAGCATTTTTTAAATCTGTCTCTCTTTTTTGAAATTCAGCTAGTGAAATACTTTTTGATTTAAAAAGATTATTCGCTCTATAAAAATCCTTTTCAACCAAAGAGAGTTCACTTTGCTTTTGATTTACAATCTGCAAAGCATACTTTTTATTTTCTATTGCTTGATTTTTATGAGCTATTGCTTCTTGAAGTTTTGTATTTAACTCTTTTATCTCTATTTTTGCAAGAAGCTGATTTTTTTCAACTAAATCACCCTCTTGAACAGTTATAGCTTCTAATCTTCCAGATAACTTTGAAGATATATCAACTTGAGTAGTTTGAGATCTTCCATTACCAAAGGCAAAACCTTCAAGATTTTTTGACTCTTTTTGTAAATAAGAAAAGTAGTAAAATGATATAAAAATTGAAACTAAAACGACAATAAAAAAGATTTTTTTCAAAACAATTTCCTAATATGTGGATAAAATTTGATTGTACCGAAAAATAAATTAAGTATTAAAAAGATTAAGACTACTTGATTTAAAAACCAAGTAGTCTTAAAAGAAAGCTTTATAGTGCTTTTGCAGTTATTTTTGAAAGTCTTTTTGCAAATGCAACTTTATCACTTACATCTACACCTTCACTAATTTTT
>CAYQFC010000063.1:0-5833 GCA_964416585.1 uncultured Aliarcobacter sp. | reverse complement strand
AATGATAGATTTAGCCAAAGCTTGGCAAACAAAATATAATCTTCCTTTTGTTTTTGCCACTTTATGCTACAACAAGTATGAAAAAAGATTAAAAAATATTACAAAGAACTTTGATAAGAAAAAAATAAAAATTCCACAATATATTTTGGAAATCTACTCAAAAAGAAGTGGAATATCGAAAAATGATATTTTAGATTATCTTAAAAAAATCGATTATGATTTAGGTTACAAAGAAAAACGTGCCTTAAAGCTATTTTTAAATTTAACAAAGGAAAAAGGTATTTTATGACAATTTTAGATGCTATATATTTAGGAATTATTGAGGGACTTACAGAGTTTATTCCTGTCTCTTCAACAGGACATTTAATTGCACTTAGCAAGTTTTTGGGGATTGAACAAAATAGTGTAAACAAGGCTTTTGAAATAATAATTCAATTCGCAGCTATTATGGCTTTGGTTTTTGTGTATCCATCAAAATTTACATTCAAGCATATAAATTTATGGATGAAAATTGCTCTTGCATTTATTCCAATAGGACTTGTAGGATTTATCTTCTCAAAGCAGATAAAGGCGATGTTTAGTATAGAGATTGTTGCTTGGATGTTTATTATTGGTGGAATTGTTTTTTTAATTGTTGAGAAGTTTTATGATGAGAGTAAAAAGCATATAAGCGATGTTGAAAATGTGAGTTTCAAACAAGCTTTTTATATAGGTTTGGCTCAAGTTTTTGCTCTAATTCCTGGAACTAGCCGTGCTGGAGCTAGTATAATTGGAGCTATGCTTGTTGGTTTTAATAGAAAAGCAAGTGCTGAGTTCTCATTTTTATTGGCCGTTCCTGTTATGATTGCAACAACATTTTATGATGTTTATAAAAATTATGAAGAGATTTTGCAAGGTGGGAATTTTTTAAATTTAGCTGTTGGTTTTATTGTATCTTTTTTCATTGCACTAATTGTAATTAAGATATTTTTAAGATTTTTAGAGAAGTTTACTTTTGTAGCTTTTGGTATTTATAGAATTTTATTTGGAATTTTACTTCTTATTATGTTTTAAAAGATTAGAATTTTTCTAATCTTTTAATATATCATCTACAATTTTTTCCACTGCATTCTCTTTTATAACACCTTTTAAACCCAAGCTTATTGTTTTTAAATCCAAATTATTTAAAATATTAATAAATTTATCAAGTGATAAATCATCTTCATTTTCTAAATAACACAATTTTTTATCAAATAAAGCTTTTGCATTGTAGTATTGATGATTTTGAGCAGCATATTTAAATGGAATAAAAAAAGTAGGCAAATTATTTGCACAAAGCTCAAAAAGTGTTGAAGCACCTGCTCTACTTATACAGAAATCGGCTTCTCTCATTTTACTTATAATATCTTTTGAGAAATCAAAAACATCAGCATCAATATTTAACTTTTCATACTCAGCTTTTACTCTATGAAAATCATTTTTTCCTGTTTGATGAATAACTTTTATTCCTAAACTTTGAAGTTTTGGTGCAAGTTCTAAAGCAAAATTATTTATAGCAATAGCACCTTGAGAACCACCAAAGAAAGCTATTGTTTTTAGCTCTTCTCGAACTCTACTATTTTCAAAAAATTTTAAATCTACTGGATAATCTTTTATATTAGAAAAATCATGAAATGATGAATAGGCTTTTTTTGTATATTTAAGAGTTTTTTGATTTAAAGCTCCAATTTTTGAATTTTGTTCGTGCAAATAAAGTTCACAATCTTTTTTCAAAATTGTAGCAATACTGCAACTAGCAGCACTAAAACCGCCAACAGATATAACTTTTTCTATTTTATATTTTTTTAGAATTTTTAAACAAAATATAGATTTATAAAAAATATTTAATAAAGAGAATATTTTGGCAAAACCTTTTTTGTTTACTACTCCACTAGTATCCAAAAAAATCGCATCTTTTAATCTTCTATCCTTCTCAAACCAAGCCCTATCTTGACCATAGTTTGAACCTATATACAAAACTTCAAAATCTCTTTTTTTGAACTCATCTATAAAAACATCAGCAATTTTCAAATGCCCACCAGTTCCACCACCAGTAATTGCAATAATTTTACCCATTTTTTGCCTTAAAATTTGGATGTATTGTTCTACTTATTGATAAAACTAAACCAATAGCCAATGCCATTGAAAGCATAGAAGACCCACCATAAGATAAGAAAGGAACTGCTATTCCTTTAATTGGAATCATTCCAGATATTCCATAAGAGTTTATAATAAATGCAACAATTATCATAAGTGCAACACTAACTGAAAAAAGATGATAGATATTGTTTTCAACTCGTCTGCTTATTTTAAATATTCTCCAAATTATCATCAAAATAATAAAAGCTATAAACATTAATCCAAAAAGTCCAAGCTCTTCAGTAATTCCTGCAAGTACAAAGTCTGTGTGAACTTCAGATAAAAAACCCAACTTCACATCTCCAAGACCAATTCCTTGTCCAAAAAATCCACCATTATTTATAGCTTTTAAAGAATAAGAAACCTGATAAGGCTCTGGCAAATCGTCAATTCTTAAGTAAGTTTCAAAAGATGATGGCAATATAGATAATATGGTATCTTGCACCATAGACCACCAAGAGTGAATTCTTTTAACCCTATGTGGAGCTGCAATAATTAATCCTATTACTCCTAAAAAAGCCAGTCCTCCAAGAGCCAAAAATATTTTATATGATCTATTTGCAAAGATAATCAAGGCAACTAAAATCGCACCCAAAAGAACAACTTGCCCTAAATCTTTCTGTAAAAATGCAATAATAAAAACAACTATTAAAAAGAATAAAAAATATGGGGCCAATAAAATTGTATCTCCAATTAAACCTTTTTTTGGTTGAGTTAAAATCTTTCTATTAAAAGACCAAGAGATAAAATATACAAAACCTATCTTAAAAAATTCAACAGGAGATAAAGAGAAACCAGGAAGCCTAATCCATCTATTTGCTCCACCTGATTCAGTAACTAATGCGCCAGGAAGAACTGGCATTACGACCATAAGAGCAAAAAAGAAAACGAAACAAAACATTCCTACTTTTCCAAGAATTTTTGCAGGATCCATTTTTGATAAACTCCACATAATTCCTATTGATACAATCCCAACTCCAAATTGTCGTAAAAAAAAGTGGTATCTTTCATAGCCAAAAAATTCAACTGTATATACAGTTAATGAATATGAAAAAATCATACTCATTATTACTAAAATTGATACTAAAATAAATAAAAAATAATCAGCTTGTGCTAAAACTATATTATTATTGCTTGGTTTAATGTTGTTTTCGGTAAAATTCATATCTTATTATATAATATTATGGATAAATATGTCATCAAATAAAATCTTTGAAATTGATAATACTAAAAAAATTATAATACTCTTTACACTTATTTTTATTTTTCTTATACTTCTTTTAAGTTCTATATTTAGAACTGTAAATGACAAAAAACATGTTATATCACTAAAAGCAGAGAAAAAAGAGCTTCCTGTAAGAGGAGATATTATAAGTGATGATAACTTTAAAATATCAACATCAAAAAAATTATATCGTGCAGAAATTGATACAAGACATATTGCTCCTGAGAAAAAAGAGCTTTTTTTGAACCTTTTTTCAATATATAGTGGAGTTGATTATAGTACTTTAAAAATCAAACTAAATGAAGGGGAAAAAACACCTGGAAATCTAGTTTTATCTTATAGCATAAACTCAAGATCAGCAAAAAATCTAAAAGAGCTTGATTTTAAACTAAGTCAATTGGGTGTTTTTACTGCAAGAATGGTAAATGGATCAAAATTAGTTAAACGATTAACAATAAGCGAAAGTGGAGAAAAACGAGGTTTTTCATATGGAAACACTCTTACTCCAGTTGTAGGATATATATCAAAATTTGAAACTCCCGATGGAAAAACAAAAGTAAATGGTGTAAAAGGTTTAGAGAAATTTTATAATACATATTTAAATAACACAAAAGATGGAATACTAAAAGGTCAAAGAGATGTTATAAATTATGTTAATTTTGATAAAAATTCAGAGATGACACAAAGAGTAGATGGTGCAACTTTAAATCTAAATATTCCACTAAAACTTCAAAAAAATAATGAATCGACTTTAGATAATCATAAGAAAAAATTAAGTGCTGATGAAATTATTGTTGCAATTATGGAGAATAAAACTGGAAAAATCTTAACAATGGCATCATCGAATAGATTTACTCCAGAATCTATTAAACAAAGCGATATTCCAAACCTAAATGTAAATGCTGTTGAGTATCAGTTTGAACCAGGAAGTGTTGTAAAACCAATATCAATATCATTAGTTATGGACAAAGGAAGAATAAAAAAGAATGAATATTTCCCAGCATACAATAGTGGTGGAGGAAAAGGTGCTTATCCAATCGGAAGATTTACAATAAAAGATGACCATAGATTTACAAAAAGCTATTTAAGTTTAGATGATATTGTAATTTTTTCTTCAAATATTGGAACTTTACAAATTGCCCAAAGATTAACAGGACCAGAGTTTTTTGAAGGTATGAAAAAATTTGGTTTTGGAGCAAAAACCGGAATTGATTTACCTTATGAAAAAAAAGGTTTAATGCCAAAAATATGGCAATTTTCTGCAAATGATAAAGATAAAAGAGATAATATTTTTAAAGCTACTGTCTCATATGGTCAAGGTATGACATCAACTTTTATTCAACTTATAAAGGCTTATTCAGTTTTCAATAATGAAGGTTTTATGGTTACTCCAAGAATAGTTGACCATATTACTCATGACCGACAGCAATATAAACCATTTGATGATAAACCAGAAAAAGTTATTTCAAAAGAGACTGCTTTAGAGATGAAAAGAATGCTTGTTAAAACAGTTGATGAGGGAACTGGAAGAAGTGCTAGAATACAAGGCCTTGAAATTGGTGGAAAAACTGGAACTGCTCAAATAGCAAGAGGCGGGCAATACCTAAAAAAATATATATCTTCTTTTGTTGGCTTCGTAAATGATGATAAGGGAAACTCATATACAATCGGAGTAACTGTATTTAATCCAAACTCAACAGGTCCAAATTGGTACTACTACTATGCTTCACAATCAGCCGTTCCTGTATTTAAAGAAATAGTTCAAAACTTAGTAAAATTAAACTATTTAATACCTAAAGAAGCTATAATTCAATAAAAATTTTAAAGGAAAACAATGTTTAGATTTAAAAAAGATTTAAAAGAGTACAAATATACAAAAGAAGAGTTAGCCAAATTTAATTTTGCAAAAATTACTACAAATAAAGGTGTTGTTTGGATTGAATTATTTAATAATGAAACACCAAATACAGTTGCAAACTTTGTAACTTTGGCAAATGAAGGTTTTTATAATGGATTAAATTTCCATAGAGTAATAGCTGGTTTTATGGCTCAAGGTGGATGTCCAGATGGAACAGGTGCTGGTGGACCAGATTGGGCAATAAAATGTGAAGTAGATGCAGAAAAACAGATTCATAACAGAGGTAGTTTATCAATGGCTCATGCAGGAAGAGATACAGGTGGAAGCCAATTTTTTATCTGTTTTGTTGCTTGTCCACATCTCGATAGAAATCATACTGTTTTTGGAGAAATAAATTCTAGTGATGAAGAGAGCTTTGAAGTTCTTGATAGTATTAGACAAAAAGATGAAATTATATCTATTGAAATTTTAGAAAGAAAATAGTTTTAGATTTTAGTTTATTTATCTTTTCCAAATTAAAAAATAAACCCTAAAAACCAAAAAAAAGGAAGGTTTTTAAACCTTCCTTTGAATAAAAGAGAATTTTTCAGATT
>CAYQFC010000062.1:0-5866 GCA_964416585.1 uncultured Aliarcobacter sp. | reverse complement strand
GTGTATTTGCTTTTTCCAAATACTCTTTTAGTTCACTATTTTCTATTAAATAGTAATTTTTTATACAAGAAAATAGTGATTTTTGATTAAATATATATTTTCCACTAATAATTACATTTCCAAAAAAAGCTGGTTCAACTGGATTGTGACCACCTATTTTTTCAAATGCTCCACCTAAAATTGCAATATCACATATTTCGTAAATATCATTTAAAATTCCCATAACATCAATTAAAACTATATCTGAATTAAAATCTTCTTGCATAGAAAATTTATGAAAAGTAAGATTTTTATCTTTTATATAATTTTTTATAAGCTCTTCAACTTTTAAAAATCTCTCAGGATGTCTAGGAACTACTATTAATTTTCCATACTCTTTTTTATAGGCATTTAGTATTAAATTCTCTTCATTTTCATGAGTACTAGCTGCAACTATTGTAGTACCTTTTGGTTTTTTAAATCTTTGATTTTTTTTTGGAAGTTGAGCTAATTTTATATTTCCTACTACTTCTATATTTTTTGCTCCAAGCTCCTGTAATCTTTGCTTGTCAATTTCACTTTGTGCAAAAACCTTATCAATATTGGCAAATATTTTTTTATAAAAAAATCTAAATCTAAGATAAGATTTATATGATTTATCAGAAATTCTTGCATTTATAAGTAAGGTTTTTGCACCTTTCTTACGAGCCACCAAAAAGAGCATATACCAAAGCTCAGCTTCCATAACTACTAAAACTTTTTGTTGTGTAATCCAAAATGGTAAAAATATCTCAAATGGTAAGAATCTTACATTTCTAGAATTTTTCTTAGCCTCTTCAAAACCTGTATTTGTAATAACACTTATATTTGCTTCATCTTTAAACTCATCAAGCAATGGTTTTATAGCCTTTACTTCACCCATAGAGCAAGAGTGAAACCAAACACCAGATTTTTCAAATTTTGGATTATTTTTTAAGAAAAATTTTGCAGGAATTGCAATTTTATATTTTTTGCTTTTTGACTTGTAGATTAAATATGGAGTTAAAATAATATAAACTACAAGTAAAATAAAATTATAAAAAAGCGCAAAAAGGCTCAAATTAAGCCTCTGTTACAGCTGTTTCTTCTTCGCCTTTATAAAGAATTCTTCCACAATGAAGACAATTTACAATCTCTTCACCTTTTAAAACTTCAGCATAAGTTTTATCATTTATTTTAATAAAACAACCATAACAAGCTTGTTGTTTTACAGGAACTACTGCTGTATCTTTTGCCCATCTTTTTATTTTTTCATAGAAAGTTAAAATTTTGTTATCAAATTGACTTAAAAGTTCACTTCTTTTAGCATAAACTTCATTTCTTTCATTATTAATTTCAGCAATTGAATCTTCTACAACTACTTTAATTTCTTTAATATCTTCTTCTTCAGTTTTTAATTTTTCTTGAAGTTCTTTTAATTTTTCTTCTTTAGCTGCAGTTAATTTATCTAATCTTTCAATCTCTTCATTTGCAAAACTAACTTGTTCTTTTGCAATTTCTTCTTCAAGTTGTAACGCTTTTAACTCTTTTTCATTTGTTACATCTTTATTTTTCTTAGCAATTGAGTCAAGTTTTGATTTTAATTCACTTAAGTGAATATTATTTTTTGTTCTTTTTGATTTTAAATCATCTATTTCTAAATAAGTTGCATTTATTCCAACTTTAATAGCTTCTGCTGTTTCAACAAATGTTGCTAATTTTGCTTTTTGATTTTCAATTTTTGGCTCAAATTGGCTAATACTAGTATCATATTTTGATAACTTTATTAAATCCTCTAAATACTTATTCAATGTTTTCTCCTTCTATAAAAAACTCAAATGGATTTTTTGAAGCTATTATTATAGCTTTTAATTTATTTTTTTTCAAATAATCATCTAATAAACCCTTAAGCAGAATATTAAAATGATTTTCACTCTCATAATGCCTTATATCAATCAAAGACAAACCTCTTGCCTTTGCCTCCATTGCATCATGATATTTTATATCTCCTGTTAAAAAACAATCAGCATCAACCATATCTATTAAACTCATAGCTGATCCCGTACAAACGGCAAGTTTGTTAATTCTCTCTTTTGTTTTTACATATTTTATATTTCTTAGATTTAACTTTTTATTTAAATGCTTTAAAAGATCATCAAAATCAAAATCAACACTGCAGTTTGCAATAAATTCATTTTGATTTTCTATTTTAAAGTTCAAAATCTTCTCAACTACAAAACTATTTAAATGAGTTTTATCGATATTTGTGTGCATTGATATTAAACTTATATCTTTTTTAATAAGTTCTCTTAATATTTTTGTAGAGTATGTATTATAGTTTACTCTTTTTAATCCAGAAAAAATAAGTGGATGATGAGTAATTACTAAAGAGTTTGGTTTTAAAGTTTCTACTAACTCTAAATCCAAATCCATACTCAAATATAAATTTTCAAAACTATCTTCCATGTTTCCAATAATAAGCCCTGAATTATCCCATTTTTCTTGCAGTTCAAAAGGGCTAATTGAGTTTAAAAATTCATAAATATATTTTACTTTCACTATCTTCCAACTCTTTTTAATCGTTCTTCTTCTTGACTCTTATACATAACAGCACATGCTTGAGATAACTCCCTTACTTTTAATATATAGTTTTGTCTTTGAGTAACACTTATTGCTTTTCTAGCATCTAAAGTATTAAAAGTATGACTTGCTAACATACAATAATCATATGCAGGAAGCGGAAGATTTGCACCTAAACAAGATTTACACTCAGCAAAATACTCTTCAAAATGTCTAAATAAAACTTCAGTATTTGCTACTTCAAAATTATATTTTGAAAATTGATACTCACTCTCTTTATGAACATCTGCATAAGTTGTCTTTCCAAACTTATTTTCATTCCAAACAATATCAAAAATAGAATCAACTCCCTGTAAATACATAGCAAGTCTCTCTGTTCCATAAGTAATTTCAACAGCAACAGGTTCACAAGGTAAGCCACCAACTTGTTGAAAATATGTAAATTGAGTAACTTCCATACCATCAAGCCAAACTTCCCAGCCTAAGCCCCAAGCACCTAAAGTTGGTGATTCCCAGTTGTCTTCCACAAATCTAATATCATGACGGCTTAAATCTAATCCTAAATACTCTAATGATTTTAGATATAAATCTTGAATATTTTCAGGACTAGGTTTTATTAAAACCTGAAACTGATAATAACTTCCTAATCTATTTGGATTTTCTCCATATCTTCCGTCCGTTGGTCTACGACTAGGTGCCACATATGCCACACTCCAAGGAGTACTATCTAAACTTCTTAAAAGTGTAGCTGGATGAAAAGTCCCTGCACCTGCTGGTATATCATAAGGTTGCACAATATTACAACCCTCATTTGCCCAAAACTCTTGAAGTTTTAATAACATTTGTGAAAAAGTAAGCATCTTATTTTATTCCTAACTCTTGATTTATTCTTTGTTTGTCAAAACCACAAATCCAGCTATTTTCTATTAAAAAAACAGGAACACCAGAACATCTTTTTTGACAATCTTTTAAAGCATTTTTATTTTTTGTTAAATCGATTTTTGTATATTTTATATTTTTACTTTTTAAGTAGATAATTGCATCATTGCACCATTTACAATTTGGCAAGGTAAATAGTGCAACTCTTTTCATTATAGAATTACTTCAATATCTTTTGAATCACTCTCAACAGCTTTTGCCTTAACCATTCTATCTTCTTTTAATTTTACAGCTAAATCTTTATCGCTAATTGCTAAAATTTGCATTGCTAAATAAGCTGCATTAATTGCTCCTGCTTTTCCTAAAGCTACAGTAGCAACAGGCATACCTGCTGGCATTTGAACAGTTGAAAGCATAGCATCCATACCATCCATTGCTCCACCTTTCATTGGAACTCCAATAATTGGTTTAGTTGTAGTTGCAGCTAAAGCACCTGCTAGATGTGCAGCCATTCCAGCAGCTGCAATAAATGCAACAGCACCTTTTTCTTCAGCCTCTTTTACATAATCTTTTGTTCTTTCAGGACTTCTATGAGCTGATGAGATTATTAACTCATATTTCACTCCAAAAGCCTCAAAAGTATCAGCACAATTTTTCATAATTTCATAATCAGATTTACTACCCATAATAATAGAAACAAATTTCATTTTTTACCTTTATAATTTTTAAAATAAGGTTGATTATATCAAATTTTTTCTAATAACTTTATAATATGTGATACTTTCAAGCTTCTCCAAGCTTCAAGTCTATAAATTGTAAGTGCTTCATTTTCATAAACAAATTTTGATAAATTTTTTGTTTTATCTTTTAAATAAATTGATTTATTATGTGCATAATATTTACCAAGCTCTTCATATTCATCTTCTACAAAAAATGTAATTGTAGGAATCATAAAAGCATCACTTATATGAAATGCTGAAGTATTTGTTGTAATTACCTTATCCATACAAGAGATGATATATATAAAATCATTAATTGTTCTAGAATCTTTTGACAAATCAAGAAGATTATCGGCTTTTATTTTTGGATCTATTTGTAAGGTTGTTACAATGGTATAATCTTCAAGTTTTATAAGTAACTCTTTTAATATATCAATAGCAATAGCTTGTGGTATAGATTTATTTATATTTGCACTATATGGATGAAAAAGTACCAGTTTTCCTCTTTTTTTTGCTTCAGAAATTTTATTTTGAAGGCTATTTTCAATATTAAAATGTTTTGTCTCCAAAGAGTTAAACTTTTCATTATCATCTATTTTTTTATAATCAATTCCAAATTTATAAAGCCATGCATCAATATAGTTTATATCTAATAATTTTGTAAAGTCTATGCTATTATCTATATAATAATCATATTCACTAAGCTGTTTTGTATTTACTCCTAAAGGCAAAATATCATTTAGATAGTATTGAGTTTTATATATATCTTTATCTCTTGTAAAGTAACTATTATTTGAAGCACTAATATAAATATCCAGTTTTACATCTTTAAACATCTCTTTTAATTTTGAATGCAAAATTCTAAGAGCTGTGCAAGAAGCTATTGTTTTTCCAATTCCCGAAGACATTCCACCAATAATTGCAATTTTTATACAATCTTTATTTAGATATCTTACTTGCTTATATAAATCAACAGGAGTTAAATCAATAAACTCCTCTTCTCTTTGATTTTTTTCTTTATTAAACTCAAATTGCGATGAAATTCCAAGTTCAATTGGAAAATCTCTAGAAGACCTTACATTCTCTTCATTTAAAATTTTTGTAAAATATTTATTTTTATCAACTCTTTCAAAAACTGCTTTTAAATCAACAAAATCATCATAAGTTGAAATATAAACTGTCTCATTTGGCAAACTAGCAGGTGCTTTAAATCTACTATATTTTACCAATGAACCATCAGTTGTTTTAATATTTATATTATTTGTAACTCTAAAAAAAACCATAATTATTCTATTTCAAAATCTTTATTTTCTACTCTAAACATTGTTAGATATGGTAGTTTACAAGGAAGTTGGATTTTATTTACATTTCCACTATGTACACTTTCAAGCTCTTTATTTGTATCTGTTAAAATCTTTTTGAAATTTATATAATACAAACCATCATCTTTTTTAAATACTCTTCCTATTTCATTATCGCACTCTTGTAAAACTGTATTGTGTGGAGTAAATATCTCTATATCTTCATTTGGATATACTTTATATTTACAATAAAAATGCTCTTCATCTTCACTTACAAGCCCAGTTACCTCATAGCTTCCTTTACTTAAAGCATAATCGTGATTTTGTGAATCTATTTTTTCAAATGGTTTATGAATTAAATAAGCATCTGTAAAACCTCTATTTTTAGTT
>CAYQFC010000061.1:0-5876 GCA_964416585.1 uncultured Aliarcobacter sp. | reverse complement strand
TAAGTGAGTGTTTCTCAAATAAAAATGCAACATTTTTGATTTTGGGAAATATCTGCACAAGAAGATGTACATATTGCAATGTTACAACTGGAAAACCAAATAGTGTTGATGAAAGTGAAATTCAAAAAGTTACAACTTCTGTTTTAACTTTGGGCTTAAAATTTGTGGTTATTACAAGTCCAGCTAGAGATGATTTAAAAGATGGTGGAGCAGAGCAGTTTTACAAAGTTACAAGAGATATTATTGAAAAATCTCCAGATACAAAAGTTGAGATTTTAATTCCAGATTTCAAAGGAAATGATGAGAGCTTAAAAAGAGTTATTGAATCAGGTGCTACAATTATTGGTCACAATGTTGAAACAGTTCCAAGTTTGTATAGAATACGGCGAAATGGAACTTATGGAAGAAGTTTGGAAGTTTTAAGAAGATTAAAAGAGCTTGGTGGCGATAAAGTCAAAACAAAAAGTGCTTTGATGGTAGGTTTGGGTGAAACAAAAGATGAGATGATAGCTGTTTTTCAAGATTTACTTGATGTTGGATGTAAGTTTTTAAGCATAGGACAATATCTTGCACCTAGCGGGGATTTTGAAAAAGTAATAGAGTATGTAAAACCTGAAGTTTTTGAGGAGTATGAAAAAATAGCTTACTCTATGGGATTTGAGTTTGTAAAAGCAAGTCCATATGCAAGAAGCTCTTATATGGCTCATCACTATTTAAATATGGCAACAGCCCTATAAATTTTGTAATTTTTTAATTTGTACTTTTATTGTAAAAATAAATTAGTTATAATCAAATAAAATTAATAAGGAAAAAAAATGCAATATATTGAAGTTTCAAAAAAGAGTGTTGAAGAGATAGTAGATAAAATCAAAGAGATAGCACCAAAATATAGCTTTGGAGTTCAGCATGTACATAATATTAAAGCGACTTTAACATCAAAAGGTAAGGTTTTAAATGAAGATTGTCAGGTTATTGATATTTGTAATCCAAATGTAGCTGAAGAGTTTTTAAATGAAGATATATCTTTGGCTTGTATTATGCCTTGCAAAATTGCTGTTTATACAAATGAAAATGAGACAAATATAGCTTTAAATTCGCTTGTTCAACTAGTTGATGATATAAATCCTGACTTAATCGAACTAGCACAAAAAACTCAAGAAGAGCTTTTAAAAATAATAGAAGAGGCTAAATAGATTTTAAGAAGATTTTATCTTCTTAAAATTCTAAGTGTATTTAAAATAGATAAAAGAGCAACTCCAACATCTGCAAAAATTGCCTCTTTCATCCCAATAATAGCCTCAACTCCTAAAATTAAAAATAGTATTTTTATAAAAATGATAAATATAATATTTTGATATACGATTTGCTTTGTTTTCTTTGCTATTTTTATAGCTTTTGATATAGAGCTAAGATTATCATTTAACACTACAATATCAGCATTTTTAATAGCAATTGAACTTCCAGCATCTCCCATTGCAAAACCAATATCACAAAGAGCCAAAGTTGGTGCATCGTTTATTCCATCTCCCACAAAAGCTGTTGTAGTTTTTGAACTATTTTTAATATCTTTGTAGCTTTCTAGCTTTTCATGTGGCAAAAGTTCATATCTTACCTCATCTATATTTAACTCTTTTGCTACACTTAAAGCTATCTCTTTTTTGTCTCCACTTAAGATATATGTTTTTTCAACTCCTAAATTCTTCAACTCATCTATAAACTCTTTTGCATTTGATTTTATAGTATCACTTAAGACTAAATATCCAGCAAATAAGCCATCTATTGCTACAAAAACAGCTCCATTCTCAAAAAGATGTTCATAAAGTTTTTCTTCAACATCTATGTTATATTTTTCTAAAATTTGTCTATTTCCTACCAAAACATCCTTGTTGTCAATCTTTGCAAAAACTCCTAAGCCGCTTAACTCTTCTGTTTTTGTAAGCTTATGTAAATCTAAATCTTTTTTATAGCTACTTACAATTGCCTTTGCTATTGGATGATTTGAAAAACTCTCAGCCGTTGCAATAAGCTTTAAAAATTCATCATCATTTAGTTTAAAACTTTTGATTTTTGTTATTTCAAAAACTCCATTTGTAAGAGTTCCTGTTTTATCAAAAACAAAGTTTTTTATCTCTGTTAGCTTCTCTATATAGTTTGCACCTTTTACCAAAACTCCCTCTCTTGATATTGCACCAATTGCACTAAAAAATGAGAGTGGTACAGAGATAACCAAAGCACATGGACATGAAATTACCAAAAATACTAAGGCTCTTTTTATAAACTCTTCAAAACTTGCTCCTTCAATTATAAAAGGTGGAATAACTGCAATAAATAGAGCCAAAAATACCACTATTGGAGTATAAACTCTTGCAAATTTCGTTATAAATTTTTCTGCATCTGCTTTTTTTAGGTTAGCATTTTCTATCAAATCAACTATTTTTGCCACTGTTGACTCTTTAAATAAAGCACCAGCTTTTATATAAACACTCTCTCCTAAATTTATAAATCCACTTAAAATAGTTTCATCTATTTTAATATTTCTAGGAACTCCTTCTCCTGTAATTGCACTTGTATCAAAAAAACTACTTCCCAAAGATATACCATCTGTTGGTACTTTTTCACCCTTTTTTACAAGTAAAATATCCCCTACTTCTATCTCTTCTACTCTTTTTTCTACTATATTTTCACCCTCTTTTACAAAGGCACTTTCTGGTTTAATATCTATTAAAGAGTTTATACCATCTCTTGAACTTTTTACAGCAACACCTTGAAACATCTCTCCAATAGAGTAAAAAATCATCACAGAAATTCCCTCTACAAAATCTCCCAAAGCAAAAGCCCCTAAAGTTGCAACACTCATCAAGAAATTTTCATCAAAAATCTTCCCACTTAAAATATTTTTAAAAGCAGCAAAAAGAACTTCATATCCAACTAAAATATAAGCTAGTAGATAAATAGAGATTTGAAAATAGCTATTTTCCACATAGTTATATGCAAAAATTGTCAAAATTATAGATATTGTTGTGATAAGTAGTAGCTGTTTATCTAAATTTTGCCAAAAGCTTTTTTTAGCACCCTTCTCTTCTTTCTCTTTTTCTATACTTATATGTTTCTCTAGCTTTTGTATCTCTTTTTCCAAAAATTCCAAAGAAATATCACTATTTTTCTCTTCATACATCAAAGTTGAAGTAGAAAAATCCACCTTTACATTTTGCAACTCTTCTAGTTTATTTAAGCCATTTTCAAGTTTTATGGCACAAGAGCCACAATCTAAATTCTCTAGTTTTACTTTTTTCATCTTTTACCTTCTATTATATGCTCCAATCCCATATCAAAGATTTTTTGTATATGCATATCATCAAGCGAATAAAATACCCATTTTCCTTCTCTTTTGCTCTTTACAATTTTTGCATTTTTTAAAATCTTCAGTTGATGAGAAATAGCTGATTGACTAATATTTAAAATATCACTAATAGAGTTTACACAAAGCCTTTGCTCTTTTAAAAGCGAAATTATCTTTATTCTAGTACTATCAGCAAAGGCTTTAAAAAGCTCTGCCACATCGTATAAAACCTCTTCATCTACAAGATTTTCTATAATCTCCTCTTTGTATCTTTCACTACAACACAATTTTCCCATATCAATTCCTTTTTACATATGAACATATAATCATATATAGAATTATCTTAAAGTTTTATAAATAAATCTGCTATAATTTTTTAGCAAAATTTATAAAAAATTTAGGAGATTTTATGATTACAAACCTAGAAACAAGCACAATTTCAAGTATGATTCAACTCTCAGTTGCACCCGTTTTTTTACTAGCAGGTGTCGCTGGACTTCTAAATGTTTTTACTAGTAGATTAGTAAGAATAATTGATAAAGTTGATAAGCTAGATAAATTTGAACACGATAAAAAAGAGAAAAATGAGATAAATAGTGAATTAAAAACTTTAATAAAAAATAGAAGAGATTTTTTAACTATGAGAATGAATAATACAAACAGAGCTATATTTTTTGGGACAACAACTGGTCTTTTAGTGGCTTTAGTAATTATTACAATTTTTCTAAGCTCTTTTTTGGAGTTTTCTCACACCTATTTTATAGCTATACTTTTTATCTTATCTATGAGTTCTTTGGTTATATCTTTGATTTTATTTTTAAGAGAGCTATTTTATACAACAAAATTTATAAACAATAAAGAGAGCTATATTCCATAATATAGCTCTTTGTTTTTTATTTTCCGTCAAACTCTTTTTGGTTTACTTGCTCTATTATCTGTTTTGATATTTTTAGTGTTTGCTGTGCTATATCATTTGCAATACCAGCATTTTGTGCATTTTTCTGAGTTATTTGATCAAGGCTATTAACTGCATCATTAATCTGAACCATTCCTGCTGATTGCTCCTTACTTGCTAATGCAACATTTTGTATTAAACTTAAAGTTGTAGAGATATTTTCATTTAAAACAGTGTAACCATCTATCATATCAGCAGCTATTTGACTTCCCTCTTTCGTCTTATTTGTAGCTAGTTCTACAATTCTTTTTATCTCATTTGCAGCATCTGCACTTCTACTTGCAAGATTTCGTACCTCTCCAGCAACCACAGCAAAGCCCTTTCCAGCTTCACCAGCAGTTGCTGCTTCAACAGCAGCATTAAGACTTAAAATATTTGTTTGGAAAGCTATTTGATCAATTACAGTAATTGCTTCACTAATAGATAATGCTTGTTTATTTATATCTTCCATAGAAGCAACTGTTTTATTTGCTAAATCTTGCCCTACTTTTATAGACTCTTTTAATTTATCTCCATAATTAGCCATTTTTGAAGTTGTTTGATTATTATTTGTGATATTTGAAGTTATCTCTTCAAGACTAGCAGCCGTCTCTTCAAGACTAGCAGCTTGAGAGTTTGCAGCTTCTGCAATATAATTCATATTTTTACCAAGAGTCGAAGCATTTTGGCTTAGAGTAACTCCTATATTTTTATTTTCAACCAACATTTTTGTAATAACATCTCTTAAAATATTTATATCACTCTCAAGCTCTTTAATAATTCCTTCAAGATTATTCTCTTTTAATTTTGGTCTAAAATCAAGTTTTGAATATGAACTTAAAATAGTTAAAATATTTGAAATATTTGTATTTAAAGTTTTTAACATCTCATTTATAATATCTTTTAACTCATTTAATGCTGGATTATTAGAGCCTAACTCAATTTTTACATTTAAATTTCCTTTGTTAATCTCAGATGCAACTCTAATTGTATCAGCTATTAAATCTCTATCTTTTTGAATATTATTTTTTGTATTTTGAATATTTTTATTTATAATTCTTGACATGCTTCCTAACTCATCTTTTGAATCAACATTTATTAACTTAATATCTTTTCTTTCAAAATTAATAAAGGCAAAAAACTCTTCAACACCATTTCTAACACTAGCAACATCAATTAAAATTGTAAATGCAATTGTTCTTGCTAAAATCATAGTAATTGCAATTCCAAATGCACTTAAAAGTCCAAAAATTATCATATTTTTATTTGCATTTGAAAGTTCAGCTTCAATTTCAGAAATAAGATTGTCTGATACAAAATCTTCAACTTTTTTTAGTAAATCAATCTTTGCAGTAATCTCTTTGAACCAAAAATTTGAATCAATATCAAAATTCTCTTCCAAATTCATATATAAAGCTTTTTTTCTCATCTCTTCAACAGCTTCAATACTCTTTCCAACAACAGTATTATCATAAAAATCTACTACTTTTTTAGTACTTACTTTAAAAAACTGATTTGTATAAACATTTTGCTCTGCAACAACAGTATAAAATTTAGCTTTTAAGCCTTCTGTAAATCTATTTTGAGCAAAAGTGTTTGTTC
>CAYQFC010000060.1:0-5919 GCA_964416585.1 uncultured Aliarcobacter sp. | reverse complement strand
ATTATGATGATTATGATTTTTTAAATTAAGGATTTTAATGAAAATACTATTTTCCCCAAGTGAAACAAAAATTGATGGTGGAGTAGAAAAAAGATTAAATCAAAATAGTTTTATCTTTCCAGAACTTTATGCATTTAGAAAAGAGATATTAGATAAATACAATAATTTTATACAAACTGCGGAAAAAACCTCTTTGGAAAAACTCTTTGGGACAAAAAAAGATGATATTTTAAATAAATATAAAGTAAATATTTTTGATTCTCCTACAAAAAAAGCAATAGAAAGATACACAGGAGTTGCCTATGATTACTTGGATTACAGAAATCTTTTGGATACTGAGCAAAAATATATAGATGATAATTGTTTAATCTTTTCAAATCTTTTTGGAGTAATAAAAGCTAATAATGAAATACCAGATTATAAACTAAAACAAGGCGAAAGTTTTTTAAATCTTAAAATAGAGAAATTCTATATTGAGAATTTTAGCCAAGAACTTGATGAATACTTAAAAAATGAAGATATTTTGGACTTAAGAGCTGGATTTTATGAGAAGTTTTATACTATAAAAAAGCCTTATCTTACTATGAAGTTTATAAAAGATGGAAAAGTTGTTAGCCATTTTGCAAAGGCCTATAGAGGAGTTATTTTAAGGCTTTTGGCAAAAAATAACATAAAAACCTTTGATGAACTTTTGAATTTGCAAATTGAAAATCTAAAAATAGAAGAGATAAAAGATATAAAAAATAAAAAAGAGATAGTTTACAATATAGGATAAATATGAAAGATACTCTATTTGTTGGTTTTGTACTTGATAAAAAAGGTTCTTTAAAAGAGATTGGCTTTGATGAAATAAATAGTTATAGAGAAAAAAATGAACTTTTATGGCTTCATTTTAACTATACAAAGGATGAAGCAAAAGAGTGGATTAGTACAAAAAATGGTATTGATGAAATAGCTGTCGATGCTCTTTTAGCAGATGAAACAAGACCTAGAACAATAGTTTTAAAAGACAATTTACTTCTTGCTTTAAGAGGTGTCAATCTTGATCCAAACTCAAAACCAGAAGATATGAAATCAATTAGGCTTTTTATTAGCCAGAATCTAATAATAAGCACAAGCAGAAGAACCATTTTATCAGTTACCGAGATGATTGAAGAGCTAAAAAGAGGTTCAGGAATAAAAAGTTCATCAGAGTTTATAATTGAACTTACTTATAAAATGATAGATAGAATTGATGATGTTATTGAGAAAATCCATGATAGATGTGATACTTTGGAAGATACAATTTTTGATGATAAAAGAAGATTACAAAAGGCTGAAATATTAAATATTAGAAAAGAGATAATAGTTCTTAAAAGATTTCTAGTGCCACAAAAAGAGGCTTTAATAAAACTCTATAATGAACAATTATCTTGGCTAAATGAGTATCAAAAAATTGAGCTTAGAGAGACAAATGACCAACTAATAAGGCATATTGAGGAGCTTGATACTGTAAGAGATAAAATAATTTTAATTCAAGATGAGATTTCAAACAATCTAAGTGGTGAATTAAATAAAAAAATGTACATAATGGCAATAATTTCGGCAATATTTTTACCTCTTACATTTTTAACAGGACTTTTGGGAATAAATGTTGCTGGAATACCAGGAGCTGAGTATGAAAATGCTTTTTTTATATTTACAGGAATTTTATTTTTAGTTGTAATACTACAATTTACATTTTTTAAAAAAAATAGATGGATATAATATTTGGCTAAAAATTAGCCAAATATTTAAGCTTATAAACTTTCTGGAAAATCTTTTCTAAATGCTTTTACAAGTTCATCTTGCCAATTTGTTGTAGCTTCAAGTCTTCCAAAGAAAAATCTTAGAGTTTTTGGCTCCTCTACAAATTTAAGACCGCCTATTAATTTTCTATTTTTATATAGCCACTCTATTCTATCAATTGCATATTTCACTTGAGAAAGAGTAAAGACTCTTCTTGGCATTGCAAGTCTTAATAGCTCCATATTTGAGTAAACTTCATCTCCATTTGCATCTCTTTGTTCAGATAAGCTTCCTCTTTCCATACCTCTAACTCCACTTACAATATAAAGTGCTGAAGCTAAAGCACCTGCTGGATATTGTGATTGTGGAAGATGATCTACAAATCTCATAGCATCAAGATGACACCCTAAACCACCAGCTGGAGTAATAACAGGAATTCCTTTTTTATCAAGTTCATTTACCATATATTCAATAAACAAAGGACCTTGGCTTATAATATCTTCATCCATAGTCTCTTCAAGCCCAATTCTAAGAGCTTCCATCTCTCTTACAGACATTCCACCATAAGTTAAGAAACCTTCATATAAAGTTACAAGCTCTCTCATTTTCATATATAAATCTTTGTTATTTGTACAAATTCCACCACCTCTTGAAAATCCTAATTTTCTAGCAGAGAAATATGTAATATCACAAAGATCAATCATCTCTTTAGTAATTTGAGCAATACTCATATTTTTACAAGCTTCTTCTCTTTGTTTTATAAAATGAAGATTATCAGATAATAAACTTGCATCTAAAATAAGCAAAAGATTATTCTCTTCACAGATTTTTTTAACATCTTTTAGATTTTGTAAAGAGAAAGGTTGCCCACCAATTAAGTTTGTACCAGCTTCCATTCTTACAAAAGCAACATTCTCTTTTTTATATTTAGATATTACAGCTCTTAATTTATCTAAATCCATATTTCCTTTAAATGGATGTGTACTTGTAACTTTGATACCTTCATCAATTACAATCTCTTCAATAGAACCACCATTTAACACTATATGAGCCATTGTTGTTGTGAAGTGATAATTCATAGGAACAACAGTTCCTTTTCCTACAAATACTTGTGATAAGATATTTTCACAAGCTCTTCCTTGGTGTGCTGGTAAAAAATATTTTGTACCAAAAATTTCTGTAATAGTCTTTTCTAGTCTTGTAAATGTCTCACTTCCAGCATAACTATCATCAGCAATAAGCATAGCTGATTGTTGATTATCACTCATTGCATTTACACCACTATCTGTTAGCATATCCATAAAAACATCTCTATTATTTAATAAAAAAGTATTATTTCCTGCTTCTTGCATAAACTTTAATCTATTTTCAATTGGAGCTAAATTTAGTTTTTGCACAATTCTTACTTTGTGCATCTCCAAAGGAATTTTCTCTCCACTAAAAAAATCTATTTTTGCCATCTTTCTTCCTATAAAAAATTTCCGTATATATTACCTTAAAATTAGTTAGATTTATAATATAATTCAAGAAATTCAAGAAAAATAGATATAATCCAAATAAAAACAATATATAGGAATATTTTGAAAATAGCAATTATAGGAGCTGGAGCAGCTGGAATTGTAGCAGCAATAACTGCAAAAAGATTAAATAAAAATTTACAAATAGATATTTTTGATACAAATAAAAGCATAGGAAAAAAAATTCTTGCAAGTGGAAATGGTAGATGCAATATCTCAAACACTAAAATTTCAAACAAAAATTATCTTGGAGAAAATCCAAATTTTGTAGATTTTGCTCTAAATGAATTTGATTTCAAATTCTTTGAAAAATTTTGTAAATCTCTTGGGCTTTTACTTGATATTAAAGATAGTGGGAAAGTCTATCCTTTATCAAATGAAGCGAAATCTGTTGTAAATCTTTTTGATTTAGCACTAAAAGAGCTAGAAGTTTGCTTTCATTTTGAGTGTTTTGTAGAGAATATTCAAAAATCTGAAGATAAATTTACTATTTTTGTAAATAGAAATGAAGAGAAAATAGATTTTAAAGACTATGATAAAGTTTTAATTTCAAGTGGATTAGGAGCAGCTCCGCAATTAAATGCAAGTGAACAAGGTTTAGATATAGCAATCTCTTTTGGTCATAGTATAAACCCAAGCTACCCTTCACTTGTTGGACTTAAGACAAAAGAGACATATAGCGGGAAACTTCAAGGAGTTAAAAAAGAGTGTAATGTATCTTTATATATAAATGGCTCTTTTGAAGATGAGATTTTTGGTGATGTTCTATTTACAAGTTATGGAGTTTCTGGATTTGCTATTTTAGATATTTCTCAAAAAGCTGTTTTTGCTCTTAATCAATTTTATGATGTGGAGTTAAGAGTTAATTTTTTTCCCAAAATAAATCCAAATGATTTAGCAAATCAGATACAAAATCTATTTAAAAATTTAGAACACCAAAAAGCTGTTGATATTTTAACAGGTCTTATCTCAAATAAAATTGCCCCAATACTTCTAAATACTTGTAAAATCCCAGCTGACACAAAGGCAAAAGATATAAATACTAAGCAGATAAAAGCTTTGGCATTTCAACTAAATTCTTGGAGATTAAAAATTATTGATACTCAAGGTTTTTCTCATAGTGAAGCTTCTGGTGGTGGAGTTAGAACCATAGAAATTGATAATAAAACCTATGAAAGTAAAATAGTTAAAAACCTATATTTTGCTGGGGAGATTTTGGATATTGTTGGAAATAGAGGTGGATATAATTTACATTTTGCTTTTGCAAGTGGTTACTTGGTTGGAAGAAACTTATAAATTTTAGATAAATTTTCCTGACACAAGCAAAAAAATTAAGACAAACTATCTTTAATCTTATTAACTAATGCTTTTATCTCCTCTTTTGTTTGCATATAGTGAACTCCAACTCTTAGCCATCCTGGTCTATCTTTCATAGATACTTTTTTAAGTCCCAACAAATCATGACCATAAGGTCCAGCACAAGAGCATCCAGCCCTTGTTTGAAAACCACTATTTGAAAGATTTTCACATAATTCATAAGGATTAAAATCTTTTATATTAAAAGAGATAATTCCAATATTTGGGGCATCTTGCACCCCATATATTAATAAATTTTCAATGCTTTTTAGTTCATTTAAAAGATATTCCAAAAGCTCATCTTTTCTATTTTTTATAAATTCTAAACCAACTTCATTTCTTAGTTGATAAGCCAAAGCTGCACGAATAAGCCCAAGAACAGGAGGAGTTCCTGCATCTTCTCTTGTTTCTATATTATCTTCATATATTTGACTATCTTTGTTTACATATTTTACAGTTCCGCCTCCACTAAATGTGGGTGCTAAATCTACATCTACCAAAGATTTTTTTGCTATTAAAATTCCGCAAGAACCAACTCCACCTAAAAGCTTATGAGAAGATAGATATAAAGCATCATAATATTTACAAGGAATATTTGCATATGGGCTAAAAGCAGCTGCATCAAAACATACTATTGCTTTATATTTTCGTAAAATTTTTGATATTTTTTTATAGCAAGTTATTATTCCTGTAACATTTGAAGCTATGGTAAAAGAGCCTATAATTTCTCTATTTTTATTTTTTTTCAAAATATTTTTTAGATGTTTTAAATCCACTAAACCATCTTGTGTAAGCCTTACTCTTTTAACTTCTGCCAAACTTTCTCTAAAACTCACCTCATTTGAGTGATGTTCATAAGGTCCTACAATCACTAAAGGCATAGATTTTTTATCAATTTTTAGTGATTTCTTTTCTAATCTTTGTTTTGTTTTTGGTGGAATATAAAGTCCTAAAATCTCTTGAAGTTTTTTTATAGCTCCTGTTGCTCCAAAAGAGCTAGGAAGTACTACAAAATCATCATTTAACTCCAAACTTTGTCTTAAAATATCTCTTGCTTCTTTATAATATTTTGTAGTAATTTTTGCATTACTACTCTCTTTTGAATGTGTGTTTGCATATGTTTCAAGCACTTCATGAACTCTATTTTCAATTTGTCTAAAAGCTAATCCTGAAGCTGTAAAATCAAAATACTTCTCTTTATTTTTTCCTATTGTGTTATATCTTAGGAAATTTAATTTATCTATATTTTCATTTAAAAATGGTCTAAATATATCTCTTT
>CAYQFC010000059.1:0-5936 GCA_964416585.1 uncultured Aliarcobacter sp. | reverse complement strand
TAAAAGATATTAATAAAATAAGTTTATCAAATAATATTTTATATTTTGAAAATGAGATTTTAATAAAAAATATAAAAGATTTTAAGCTCACAAATCAGTCAAATATTGTCGAAATTTTTGTAAACTATGATGATAAAATAGTGCAAACTTGGAAGTTTTTAAAATGAAAAAATCTTTTACTCTTGTGATTACAATTTTACTTCTTGTTATTTTTAGTTTAGTTTCACTTCAAATTTTACAAACAAAAGCGATAAAAAGCCAAAATATCTCAAATCAATTTTTATATATTCAAGCAAAAAATCATCTAGATTTTCTTGAAGAATATATAAAAAGTATAGATTTAAAAGATATTGATTCTATTAAAATATCTGATGATTTTTTTCTAATAAATGCTGTAAAATCGCAAGATGAAAAGTATATAAATCTTTATGTTGAAGCCTATGATTTTAATATAAGAGCAACAAAAAGATTAGAAATAAAATAGTTTTATAAAATCACATCTAAAACTTTTTTTGCCAATTTTAATGCCCTATTTCTATGTGAAAATTCCTGTTTAATCTCAAAATCTAGCTCTCCTAATGTATTTGTAAAGCCCTTTGGAACAAACATAGGATCATATCCAAAACCATTTTTTCCAAGCTCTTTATTTAAAACATCCCCGTACATAAAACCGTGTACACTATAAACCTCATTTTTATAAACAATTGCAATACAAGCTGTATAAAAAGCTGCTGTTTTTACTAAACCCAAACGATTTAGTTCTGATATTAATTTTAGATTATTATCTTTATCACTTGCATTTAATGAAGCATATCTTGCACTATAAATTCCAGGAGCATTATTTAAAGCAGGAACACTAATTCCACTATCATCAGAGATAACAATAATATCTTTAAGACCTTTTTTTTCTAATTCAAGATATATAGTTTGTGCTTTTTTTATAGCATTACCTTTGAAACTATCTTGATCCTCTTCTACCTCAAATTTTCCCAAAATATCACCAAAAGCAATAATCTCATCATCTATTAAGAGCTTCTTAAACTCAGCTATTTTCCCTTTATTATTTGATGCCAATACTATCTTCATTTTTAGCCTTTATATTACTATTATTGATTTTTCTATATAATCTTTAAAAATTATAATATATTTAGGATTATGTATGATTAAATCGGTTATGCCTTTAAGCTTTATTGTTGCTTTAAGGTTTTTTGGACTTTTTATTGTTTTACCTGTTCTTTCAGTTTATGCTTTAGGTCTTGAGGGTTCTAATGCTACACTAGTTGGTATTGTTGTTGGTGGTTATGCTTTAACTCAAGTTATTTTTCAAGTTCCTTTTGGAGTTATGAGTGATAAATTAGGAAGAAAAGGAACTATTATAACTGGTCTTTTACTTTTTGCTATTGGTTCATTTATTTGTGCCATTGCTGTTGATATTTATACTTTAATGCTTGGTCGTCTTTTACAAGGAGCTGGTGCTATTGGAGCTGTTGTTACAGCTTATATTAGTGATGTTGTAAAAGAGCAAGAAAGAGCAAAAGCAATGGCTATGATGGGAATGTTTATTGGTCTTGCATTTGCAATTGCCATGATTGCTGGTCCATTAATTGGTGGATATATTGGTGTTCCTGTTCTGTTTTATCTTACTATGATTTTAGCTTTATTATCTATTTTTATATTAGTTAAGAAAGTTCCAAATCCTCCAAAAATAACTCACACATACAATGAAAGTTTAAACTTAAAAGATGTTTTGGGAAATATGAATATAAATAGAATGCATCTTACAAACTTTTTCCAAAAAGCTTTGATGACTTTTGCATTTTTGGTTATTCCAATTATACTTACAAGAGATTACGGATGGGAAAAGAGTGAACTTTGGTATGTTTACCTTCCTGCTATGATTTTTGGTCTTTTATCTATGGCACCTGCTGCTATTATTGCTGAGAAAAAAGGTAAATTTAGAGAAATTTTAGCTCTTGGAATTCTATTTTTTATAATCTCTTATTTAGTAATTGGATTTAGTTCAAGTGCTGTTGTTTTCTCTATTGGTGTTGTAATATTTTTTATTGGATTTAATATGCACGAACCAATAATGCAATCATTAGCATCAAAATTTGCAAAAGTTCACCAAAGAGGAAGTGTTTTAGGTGTATTTAACTCTTTTGGTTATTTAGGTACATTTATTGGTGGACTTTTAGGTGGAATTATGCTTGATAGTATTGATTTAACGACTTTTTCTATTATCATTGCTGTTATTTGTGCTTTTTGGTTGGTTCTTATTTTATCTATGCCAAATCCTTCAAAAACAAAATCTATCTATTTAGATTTAAATGAGTTTAGATTAAATCAAGAGTTTTTAAATGATAATACAAAAATAGATGAGTGGTATATAAATAATACTGAAAATATTGTTGCTATTAAATTTAATGAACAAAATATTGATGAAGATGAGATAAAATCTCGTTTAAAATAAGTTATTAAAGGGTAAAAATTGAAAAAATGGTTTATTGTTAAAATATCTCTTTTTTTTATTTTATCTATCTATTCTAATGCCCAAAAAAGCTTCCATGTTACTAGCTCACTTTTAAGTCAAGTGGAGAGTAGATATGGAAGTGCTGCCAGACAAAAACTTGAAGCTTGGGACTCTATGATAGAGTCTGCAAAAAATCAATCAATTCTAAATCAGCTTCAAATGGTAAATGATTTTTTCAATAAAATTCCATACAAAACAGATATGGCACATTGGAGAAAGAAAGATTATTGGGCAACTCCAATTGAGTTTATGGGTACAAATGGTGGAGATTGTGAAGATTATGCAATTGCAAAATATTTTTCACTAATAAAACTAGGAGTTCCTGATAGTAAATTAAGAATTACCTATGTATCTTATTCAAAAGCAAATAGCAATTATGACCAAGCTCATATGGTTTTGTCTTACTACCATAAAACAGGTGCAGAACCTGTAATTTTGGATAATATTAATAAAACTTTGCAACCTGCTTCTAAAAGAACAGATTTAAAACCTGTTTATAGTTTTAATGCTAGTGGTCTTTGGCAATCACAAACAAAAGGTGAAACAAGAGCTGGTGATAATAATCTTAAATCTTGGAAAGATTTAATGAGTCGATTTTAATTAGGAGAAAAAAATGTCTTTATCAAAACAACTTTATCTAATAATATCAATAATATTTTGTTTGATTTTTGTTGGTAATTTTTTAATTAGTGTTAAAAACACAAAAGAGTATCTTGAAGTTGAATCTATTTCAAAAGCTCAAGATACAGCAACAACACTGGGATTTAACCTAAAAAATTTAATCTCAAACAAAAGCAATCCCGAAATAGAAACAACAATAAATGCTGTTTCAAATAGTGGATTTTACAAAGAGATAAGGCTAGAAGATGCACTTTTTACAATAAAAGAGAGTGATGTAAAAAAGGCTTCAAAAGATTTAAAAGATGGTATTTGGGAGATTTCAAATTTAAAAGTCGATCCAAATATTGGGGCTATTGAAACTCTTACTCAAAGTGATGATTTTATGCAAGAGTTAATAACTTTAAATGGCTCAAATCCAAACGAAGAGAATAAAAATATAACTCCAAGCGAAGATATTTATACTTTTGTTCCAAATAAAAATATCTCTGGAAAAATTGAATTAAATATTAGTTTTACAGCAAAAAATCAAGAAGATAAAGAGATAAATACAAGTGCTACTCTTGAATTAAATAAGATTTTAGTACAAGTAGATAGAGATGTAAAATTTGATTCAGTTCCACAATGGTTTATAAATTTAATTCCAATAAATCTTCCTGAACAATCTTCAGAAATTAGCGATGGCTGGAAAACAAGTGCTATTTTATTTGTAAGTGCAAATGCTGGAGAAGCTTATAATAAACTATTTGCTCAAGTAAAAAGTGCAATTGTTTATGCAATAATTATGTTTATTCTTTCAATGATTATTATATTTTTATTTGTTCAATATCTTTTAAAACCTCTAAAAAGTCTTGAAAATTCTGCTCTTTCAATAGCTGATGGCAATTTTGTACAAGTTAAACCTACAACAAAAACAACAGAAATTGTAGCCCTTTCAAATGCTTTTAATGGAATGTCAAGAAAGATAGAGGCAACAATAAATAGATTAAATTTAAATATTGAAAATATGTCAAAAAAGCTATCAACTGACGATTTAACTGGTCTTGCAATAAAACAGACTTTTGAAACAGATATGAAACAACTATTTATAAATAAGTCAAATGCTTATATTTTACTTATAAAAATTTCTGATTTAGGTCTTTTTGCAAAATCAAATACATCAAATGACGTAAATAATTTTATAAAAGAGTTCGCAGATATTCTAAAAACAACAAAACTAAATGAAGATACAAAAATAGAGGCTTATAGATTTTTTGGTTCTGAATTTGCGGTTATTGCAACACATTTTACTAAAGAAAATTTAGAAAATTATGCAAAAATATTAAAATCTAAATTTGAAGAGCTTGGAATAAAATATGATAAAAGTGATATAGCACATATTGGAGCTTCAATTTTTAATCAATTTAGCACAACTGATCAAATCTTACAAAGCGCAAATCAAGCTTATGAAAAAGCAACAATTATTGGTCCAAATGAAATTTCTATTAGCTTAGAAGATGAACTTATTAAAGATATGGATAGCTGGAGAGAGTTTGTAATAAATACAATTGAAGATAATAATTTCACTGTTAATTATACAGGGAACTTTACAAGATGTAATAGTGATGAGATTATTATGCAAGAGGCATTTACATCTATTAAAGATAAAGAAAACAACAATATTCCAATTGGAACTTTTGTATCTATTGCTGAAAAGTATGAGAAAATTATTGATTTTGATAAAAAAGTTATTGAAAAAGTAATTGAATATATTTTAATAAATGATATAAATTATGATATTGCAATAAATTTATCTTTGGACTCTATAAATAATACAGCATTTATAGCTTGGCTTGAGAAAAAGCTAGAAGATAACAAAAATATCGTTTCAAAACTTGTATTTTCGGCAACAGCTTATGCAGCAGCAAAAGATATTGAGAAGTTTAAATTCTTTGCTTCAGAAATAAAATCTTTGGGAGCAAAAATTATTATCAAAAGATATGAAACAAGATTTATCTCTTTAAATGATATAAAAGAGCTAAAACTTGACTATTTAAGACTTGCAAGAGAGTATACAAATGATATTTGTATTGACTTCTCTAAGCAAAGCTTTATTGAGTCTATTGCTGAAATTTCAAACCTAATTAATATTAAAGTTTTAGCTGAAAATGTACAAAAAGATGAAGATTTTAACTATATAAAAGATATAAATCTTTTTGCGGCAAGTAGGTAAATCAAGTCTTTTGACTTGATTTAAAATATTATGTTTATTTTAAAAAAGATTATTTCAGCATTTTTACTGCCAATTCCTATTTTGATTTTTCTATTTTTATTATCTTTTGTTTTTCTCTTAAAAAGTTCTTATAAAAAAGCAAAAATCACCCTTTTTATTGCTATTGTTTGGCTTCTTTTAATTTCAAATCAAACTATTTCAAATCTAGCTTTAGCTCCACTTGAAAATCAATATCCAGCTTTATTGGAAACCCCTTTGGTAAACTATATTTTGGTTTTAGGAAATTTACATATAAGTGATGAAAAACTAAGTATAAGCTCTGAAGTAAAATCAACAGCGGTAAATAGACTGGTTGAAGGTGTAAGACACTATAAATATCTAAAATCTAAACAAAAAGATATAAAATTAATAGTTTCTGGATATAGCTTTGATGATATAAATTCACATGCACAAAAGCAAAAAGAGCTTGCCTTAGCTTTGGGAGTTGAAGAAGATGATATTATAACTCTTCACACTCCAAAAGATACAAAAGAAGAGGCGATAGAAACAAAAAAAATTGTAAATGATGAAAAAATA
>CAYQFC010000058.1:0-5940 GCA_964416585.1 uncultured Aliarcobacter sp. | reverse complement strand
AATCTTTTAACAGCACCTTTAACGCTTTTCATTTTTGGCATAAAGAAATCCTTTCATATAAATTTGCATTTTCATAGTGAAAAAGTTTCGGATTATACTGAAAAAATTATTAATAAAAGTTTAAATTTTTATATTTTGTAAATAGAAGGAGTTTTTGCTCCCTCTATATTTTGAGTAGATTAATCTTTTTTAGGAGTTACTAGAAGATTTACATATCTTCCTTCAAGTTTTGGCTCTTTATCCATTACAGCAATATCTTCAATCATTGCCCAAACTCTATTTAAAACTTCAATACCAGCTTCAGGATTTGCCATCTCTCTTCCTTTTAGGAAAACTCTAAATCTTACATGATTTCCATCTTCAAGGAATTCAACTGCATGTTTTACTTTATAGCTAATATCATTTTCAGCAATTTTTACAGAAAGTTTTATCTCTTTTATAACTATTACTTTTTGGTTTTTCTTTGCCTCTTTTTTCTTTTTTTCTTGTTGATATTTGAATTTACTATAATCCATAATCTTTGCAACAGGTGGATTTGCATCAGGTGCTATTAAAACTAAATCAAGTCCAGCTTCATCTGCTAGAGCTAAAGCTTGTGCAGTTGGGATTATTCCATAGTTTTCACCATTATCGCTTGTACATCTTAACTCTTTTGCAGTTATATCCTCATTCATAATTACATCAGATTTTCTGTTATCTCTACTCAAATTCTACTCTCCTTGTTGATTTTATTTAATAAGCTTATAAACTCATCTTTACTTAAATTCGATTGCTCTCTTTTTCTTCTATCTCTTAAAGCAATTCTTAAATTAGAAACTTCTTCATCCCCAAGAACTACAATCATAGGAACTCTTTGTTTTTCAGCCATTCTAATTCTTTTGTTTAAACTCTCATTCATATCATAGATTTTTGAATCTATATCATTTTCGAGTAACTCTTTTGCTAACTCTTTTGCATAAGCAACATGAGGTTCAGCAATTGGAACAAAAATAACTTGTGTTGGAGCAATTGCAAATGGAAACTCTCCTGCACAATGTTCTGTTAAAATACCAATAAATCTTTCAAAAGAGCCTAAAATTGCTCTATGAATCATAACTGGTTGCTCTTTTTCGCCTTTTTCATTTATATAATTTATATTAAATCTTGAAGGTAAATTCATATCAATTTGTACAGTTCCGCACTGCCATTTTCTTCCAATTGCATCAAGAATTTTTATATCGATTTTTGGACCATAAAATGCTCCTCCACCTTCATCAATTCCATAAGAGATACTTTTTTCATCCAAAGCATCCATAATAGCTTTTGTTGTTGTATCCCAAAAACTATCATCTCCAATAGCTTTTTCAGGTTTTGTAGAAACTTCAATCTCATATTTAAAGTCAAATAGTTTAAGAAGGCTATCAACAAACTCTAAAACTTCAAAAATAACAGCTTTTACTTGAGTTTGTGTGCAAAAAATATGTGCATCATCTTGAGTAAACTCTCTTACTCTAAAAAGTCCATGCATAGCTCCACTCATTTCGTGTCTGTGTACAACTCCATATTCAAAAAATTTCAAAGGAAGCTCTTTATATGATACTAAATTATGATCAAAAATAGAAATATGACCCACACAGTTCATAGGTTTAATACCATACTCTTGCTCATCAATAGTTGTAAAATACATATTCTCTTTGTAGTTTGCATAGTGTCCTGATATTTTCCACATCTCCGCTTTTAAAATCTCAGGTCCACGAACTGGCTCATATCCTCTAATTCTATGAGCTTTATATAAAAGATGCTCTAATTTACTTCTGAGTCTTGCTCCATTTGGAAGCCATAAAGGAAGACCAGCTCCTACATCATCATTAAATGTAAAAAGTTCAAGTTCAGTTCCTAGTTTTCTGTGGTCTCTTTTTTTTGCCTCTTCAATCATAGTTATATAATCATTTAAAGCTTTTTTATCAAAGAATGAGATTCCATAAATTCTAGTAATCATCTCATTTTTTTCATCACCACCAAGATATGCTCCAGCAACTCTTGTAAGTTTGAAACTTCTTATCATTCTTGTGTTTGGTAAGTGTGGACCTCTACATAAATCTTTGAAATCACCTTGCTTATAAACTGTAATTACATCATCTTTAATATTTTTTAAAACAGCTTGTTTTAGTTCATCATTCTTAAACTCTTCATAAAACTCTTCTCTACTTGTTTCATGTCTAGTTATTGCTAATTTTCTATCAGCTAATTCCTTCATCTTTTTTTCAATTGTTGGTAAATCTTCATCGTTTAATTTACTATTTATTTTAAAATCATAGTAAAACCCTTCATTTACAACAGGTCCAACAAAAAATTTAGCTTCAGGATATAGCTCTTTGATAGCTTGTGCCATAAGGTGAGCTGTTGAGTGTCTTAATATTTCTAAAGATTCAGGCGAATCGTCGGCTTTAATTGTATCTCCACTAATATTTAAAGCCTCTGCAGTTTGAAGGTCATAGATTTGACCATCATTTAATACTCCAATAGGTTCCAAAAAATTCCTTTTTTTAATAAATTCATAAATATTACACTAAGAATGCTTAAAATAATTAAAATATGATTAAAATTAATAAAATTTAGTTACAATTTTACATGGTTATAAATATTTCAAAAATAAAAACAGAAGCCTTATTACTGTTTTGTAGAGATTTAATTCTCTCATATAAGGATAACAATGAACTAAAAAGCTATGATTTGGATAGTTCTTTGATGGAAGAGTTTAATAATATTGGAATAAAAATCTTAGAAGAGATAAATAAAATAACTTTTTCACAAGAGTACTATATAAGAAACTCTAAGAATTTTAGAGTAAGAGCAATTTTAAATTGTTATGATTTTATAAATAAAGAGCTATCAAAGAATCTTAAAAATAGTGAAGAGTTTAATCCTTCAATGCTATATTTTTCTATGCTTACACTTTGGTTTAAAGAGCTAGAAAAAGAGAGTAAATCAAAGGAATTTATCTATTTTTTACTGTATCCGTATGAAAATGTTTATGATAAATTACTTATAAAAATAAAAAATATTGAGTATAAGAATATGAGTATAAAAATGCTTGAATTATCTGAAAAGATTATTTATAAGTATGAGAAGGTAGTATTATAAAAAATAGAGAAAAATCTCTATTTTTTATTTAGCAAGATGGAACATTTCCTGAATCACTAGCAAACTCTATTGAAAAATCCATAATATGCTCTAAAAGTGTATCTTTCACATCCCCAGCTTTTACATTTGGACAAAACTTAATAATCTCTTCTTCAGCTTTACCATCTGCTTTTATCTGTTTCCACTCAGCCTGAGTATGTTTTAAAGCAAATTTTGCTCCATCCATTCCACAAGGCTCTTTTAAGAATTTAATAAATGCTTTTTGTCCTTTTACAACATCTGCAACGGCTGCTGTTGCTCCAAGACTTAATACTAAAGTTGAAGCTGCTAATATTTTAACTAGTTTCATAATTTTCTCCTGTAAATAAATTTAGGTATAATTATATCTTCAAGATATAAAAATCTTCTGAATAATTATAAAATAAAGTGAATAGATTGTGAAATATTTTTTATTAAAAACCATATGTACTTACCTTAAAGATAATGCCCAAAATATCAAGTTTATAAGGCGAATTGACAATAATATAATTATAATTGAATTTAATAATAAGAATATTATATATTTTGATTTATCTAAATCAAATTCAAAAATATTTAAATCAAAAGAGCAAATAAGCTCTAAAAAAGAGTTTAATGCCCCATTTGATGTGCTTCTTCAAAAAAAGTTTATAAACTCAAAGATAGAAAATATAGAGCTTTATAATGATGATAAAATTATAAATATTAAAGTAAGTTCTAGTTCATCTTATAAAAAAGAGATTTCAGTTTTGCAACTTGAATTTACTGGAAAACATACAAATATTATAATTTTAGATGAAAATAGGGTTGTTTTGGAAGCTTTAAGACATATTGATGAATTTTCATCATTTAGAGTTGTAAAAGTTGGAGTAAAACTACAAGAGATACCAAAAAGAGAGTTTGTAGCAAAAGAAGAGAGTATTGAAAATATAGAAGAGTATTTATATAGTATTTATGAAAATATTGAAATTGAGAATTTAGAGAATTTAAAAAAACAGAAGCTTTCAAGTGTAAATTCAAATATTAAAAAAATAGAGAATATTTTAAACTCTTTACCAAAAAAAGAGCATTTAGAGCTTGAAGCAACACAAAACTATGAAAAAGCAAATCTAATTTTGGCAAATCTTCATAATATTAAACCATATGAAACTTTTATTGAAATTTTAGATTATGATGAAAAACCCATAAAAATCGATTTAAGTGGTATGAAAAATCCAAAAACTTTTACAAATGAACTTTTTAAAAAAGCAAAAAGATTAAAGCAAAAAGCCTCAAATATATCGATAGAAAAAGATAATCTAGAAGAAAAACTTGAGTTTTTAAAAAAACTAAAGATAAATTTGGAGAATGCAAACTCTATACTTGAATGTGAATTCTTATATCCAAAAAAAGAGAAGAATCAAACTAAAACTAAAAAATCTCAAAATTATGAGAGTTTTTTTTATGATGGATATAAAATAATGTTAGGCACAAATGAGAGAGAAAATATCTATTTACTTGAAAACTCAAAAGCTAGTGATTTTTGGTTTCATTTAAAAGATAGGCCATCTTGTCATGTAATTGTACAAAATAATAAAAAAGATTTACCCAAAGAGATAATTGAAAAAGCTGCCGCTTTATGTGTGAAGTTTAGTGTAAATAGTGGTGGAGTTTTTGAAGTAGATTTTACACAAAGAAGAAATGTAAAAATACAACATGGAGCAAATGTTCTTTATAACTATTTCTCAACAACTATTGTAAAAGTTTAAATTAATATATCTTGAACTAGTTTATTAATTATAAAGAATTCTTATGTAATAATTAAGCAAATAATTATTTTACAAAGGAAAATTAGAATGAATAGATATATTACAAAGAGTAAAAATGTTTCAGTAGCATTATTAGCCATAGGTATTTTATCAGGGTGTGCAACAGGTATGACAAATTTAGGTTCTAGTGAAGCAAAAACAACTGCAACAGGTTCAGTAGGTGGTGCAAATTCACAAAATGCTAATAGTTCTTTAGAAAAATGTACTTCAACACTTGGTACAATAAGCTTTCATGAAGATAGAAGTGAATATTGGTATGAACATTTAACAAGAGATTTGAGATTACCTTCTACAATACCAGTTTTAAGACTTTTAGCTCAACAGTCAAATTGTTTTGTGATAGTTGAAAGAGGTAAAGGAATGGATGATTTAATGCAAGAAAGAGCATTAATGAATAGTGGAGAATTAAGAACAAATTCTAACTTTAAAAAAGGTCAAATGGTTTCAGCAGATTATACAATAATTCCATCGATAACATTTAGTGAAAAAGGAACGAGTGGTTTAGGAGCTGTTGCTGGTGGATTACTAGGTAGTGTTGCTGGAGCAATTGCGGGAGGATTTAAGTCTTCAGATGCTAGTACAATGTTAACTTTAATAGATAACAGATCTTCTGTACAGCTAGCAGCAGCAGAAGGTAGTTCAAGAACAACTGATTGGAATTTATTAGGAGGTCTTTTAGGTGGTAGTGCAGGAGGAGCAATGGGTGCCTATACTAAGACACCAGAAGGTAAAACAATTGTAGCAGCATTTACAGATAGTATGAATAATTTGATTAAATCACTAAAAAATTATAAGGCACAAGAAGTATCAGGTGGATTGGGAACAGGTGGAACTCTTGGTGTGCAAGGTGCTAACTAAAATAAGACCTTTTTAGGTCTTATCATGACTTATTATTCTTACAATAAAGTAATTAAGCCAATTTTTAGTAAAATAGATTAATTTTTATTTTAAGGTTAAAAAATATGTTAGAAATTTTAGGTGGATTATCTAC
>CAYQFC010000057.1:0-6274 GCA_964416585.1 uncultured Aliarcobacter sp. | reverse complement strand
ACTTAAGAATAGCAAAAGATAAAGAGTCAATTAGTGGAGAAGTTTTAGAGACTTACGAAACTGAAGGAAAGTTAAACTTTATGAAAGAGAAATATCTTGAAGAGAAAGATTTAAAACACTCAAGAATTACTACTTTCAAAAGATTTGTTGGAGAAAATCCAGCTGGAAATGAGTGTAGACCAAAAATGGATCTATCAAATATTCCAAGTAATCTACAAGATTTAGTAGAACAAGCTGTTTTAAACAACTATGAAATTAAAGAGCAAATCGAAAGAATTAAAGCTCAAAGAGAAAAAATCGCTCAAGCTGATTCTAAATTTTTGCCAAACTTTAATTTAGAGCTAAAAGCTTTAACTGATAATGATTTATCTTTAAATGAAAATGGTAGAGAAAACCAAGCTTTTGGAAGAATTAATATGGCTTGGAACCTTTTTAATGGTGGTGGAGACAAAGCAGTATCTGAACAAGAGACACTATTTTTAGCAGAACAAAAACAAAGACTTGATGCAATTACAAATAAAATTGTAGAAGATATAAAAGTTAATTTTGAAAGATACCAAAAAAATAAAGAGAGAATTGATGTTCTTAAAAAATATGTAGTTTCAAATGAAAATATTGTTGAAGTTTATAAAAGTGAATTTGAATCTGGAACTAGAACATTTGTTGATATCTTAGATGCTCAAACAGTTCTTTATGAAGCTAAAAAAAGCTTAATAAATAGAGAGTATGAGTTGTATAGAAACTATTATGATATTTTATCAACTCTTTCAGTTTTAACTCCTACTGTTTTATCAACAGATGGTTGTTCAAATGGTGTTGCATTAAGCAATTTAGTTGGCGAACCACAAAATACAATTACAGCAAATGATGAGTTAAAAGCTCTTTTAGGTGATGCTCCACAAAACGAACAAGTAGTTGCACCTGTGCCACCTGCACCTGTAAAACAAAGTGTAAGATCTGAAAATTTTGCAACATTCCAAGAGGCTCCTGCAGGATATTATACTATCAATATTACAACAACAGATGGTATAGCAGAAGCTAACTCTTTTGCAAGTAGCAATGGATTGGATAAAAACAGCACATATACATATCCATTTGGACCACAAATGGCAAGTGCAAAGGTTATATATGGTATATTTAAATCAGTAAAAGAGGCAAATATTGCTATGGATAGTTTACCAGCTTCTGTAAAAGCTCAAAAACCGTATGTAGATAATATCTCTAAACATCAAAAACTTTACGATAAGTATCATAAATAATAGAGGAAAATTTGGAAAATAAAAACTCTACAGAAATAGAGAATGAAACCCTAGAAAATTTAAAAGATAGAAGAACAGTAGATGACCTTTTGGGTTGTCTACTTTTTTTATCTAAGTATCACAATAGGGAGACATCTGCTGAGTCCTTAACTTATGGACTACCAATACATAAAACATCAATGAATGTTTCTATGTTTCATCAAGCTTCTTCAAGAATTGGTTTTTCTACAAGAACTGTAAATAGAGAAAGTCTAAAAGATATAACAAAACTAGCTTTGCCATCAGTTTTAATTCTTAATAAAAATAGAGCTTGTGTTTTATTGAATTACAATTTACAAACAGGAGTTGCTCAGGTAATTATTCCTGGTTTAAGTAAAGGTGAAACGCAAATAAGTATAGATAAACTTGAGTCTGAATATACAGGTGAAGTAATTATTATAAAGCCCGAATACAATTTTAATAATAGAATTGAAAAAGAGGTTAAGGTTGAAAATCCAAAAGAGTGGTTTTGGGGAACTCTAAAAAGAAATAAAGGAATATATAAACAAGTAATTGTTGTATCTTTATTTATAAATCTTTTTATTCTAGCAACACCACTTTTTACAATGAATGTATATGATAGAGTTTTACCAAACAATGCTGTTGAAACTCTTTGGGCATTATTTATTGGAATTTCAATTGTTATGTTATTCGATTTGGTTTTAAAAGTTTTAAGAAGTTATTTCCTTGGAATTGCTGGTAAAAGAGCTGATACTATTATGTCAAATAAAATATTTAATCATCTTTTAAATATACGATTAGATGCAAAACCAGCAAGTACAGGACAGTTTGTAAGTAGAATACAATCGTTTGAAAGCGTTAGAGAATTTTTTACAAGTGCTACAATTGCTGCAATTGTTGATTTGCCCTTTGTTCTTATTTTTATTGCTGTAATATTTTTTATAGGTGGTCCTTTAGCATTTATCTCTATTGGAACTGCTGTTATTTCTATACTTTTATCATTGTATTTTCAAAAACCTCTAAAAGAGATAATTGAAAAGAGTGTAAAAGAGGATCAAATAAAGCAAACAACTTTAATAGAAGCGGTTACTGGTTTAGAGATAATAAAGAGTGTAAAAGCTCAAAATAGAATGAAAACTCACTGGGTAAACTCAGTAAATAAAACTACACACTATTCAGATAAGAGTCATTTTTTATCTCAAAGTGTTACATATTTTACTGCTTTTTTATCACAGTTTTCTAATATTGCAATTGTTGCAGCTGGTGTTTATTTGGCAAAAGAGGGTGAAATTACAATGGGGGCGATTATTGCATCTATGATTTTAAATGGAAGAGTAATAGCACCAATTGCACAGCTTGTTGGAATGATTATTAAATTTGATAGAGTTATGCTTTCATTAAACAACCTTGATGAAGTTATGAAAATGCCTGTTGAAAAAGAGGATAAACTATATATTAGTAGACCAAATTTAAAAGGCGATATTGAGTTAAAAGATATTCAATTTGCATATAAAGAGCAAAATCATCAAACTCTAAAAGATATTAATCTTAAAATCAAACAAGGCGAAAAAGTTGCTATTTTAGGAAAAATAGGATCAGGAAAATCAACATTGTTGAAATTAATACAAAATTTATATCAACCAACATCTGGTTCTGTATTGATTGATGGGCTTGACACAAGACAAATAGATCCTGTTGATTTAAGACATGCTATGGGGAGTGTTCCTCAGGAGCCTTTTTTATTTATGGGTACTGTTAAAGATAATCTTACAATTGGTGAGCAATATGTGTCTGATGAGGAGATTTTAAGAGTTTCTAAAATTGCAGGTCTTGATGAGTTTTTAGGAAAACATGAAGCTGGATATGATTTACTTGTTGGTGAAAGAGGAGATGGGCTTTCAGGTGGAGAAAGACAATCTATTACATTAGCCAGAGCTTTAATCTCAGATCCAGGCATCATAATACTAGATGAACCAACAAATTCAATGGATAGACAAACAGAAAAAGCTTTTATAAATAGACTACATAATATAGTTGGTGATAAAACTTTGATTGTTGTAACTCACAAAACATCTCTTTTGCAACTTGTTGATAGAGTTATTATTATGGAAAATGGTCAAATTATTGTAGATGGACCAAAAGATGAAGTATTTACGGTAAAAGTGGACTAAAATGGAAAATATAAAGAATAATGAACATTTAACTGTTTTTAAAAAAGATAAAAAGACCAAAGATAAACAAAATAAACAAGTAAATAATCTATTTTCAAAAGCAAAAAATGGAATTAAATCTATTTATGGTTTGGGAGATGATAAGTATAATGAAAAAGAGGATTTAGATTTTATCTATACAAACTATTCTCATGCAAATGAAGAGGCAAGTGTTGTAAGTAAGGTTATTTTTACAATAGTTGTTGGCATTTTCTCTATATTTATACTTTGGGCTATATTTGCTGAAATTGATGAATTGGCAAGGGGTGCAGGAAAAGTTATTCCTACTGATAAGGTTCAAACTGTACAATCATTAGATGGTGGAATTATTTCTGAGATTTTTATAAAAGAGGGAGATATTGTAAAGTTTGATGCACCTTTAATGAAGATTGATACAACAAGATTTCAAGCAACTTTAGAGGAGAGTAGACAAGAATATTTATCTTTGTTAGCACTTAAATCAAGATTAGAAAAAGAGGCAGTTGTAAATATAAATGAACCACTTCAAGAATTGGTTTTTGATGAAAAAATTTTACAAGATCCATCAAGATATGATTTGAATGAAAAAATGCTTTATGAAAATAGATATAGGGAGCTAAAATCATCTATTAGTGTTTTATCAACTCAAGAGAGTCAAAAGGTTCAAGAACTAAGAGAGATAGAAAGTACAATTAAAAAATTAAGAGATAACTTAAGATTTATTGATGAACAAAAGAAAACTATTAAACAACTTGTTGAAAGAAAGATTAAATCAAATATAGATTTACTTGATATGGAAAAAGAGTACAATCAGACAAATGGGGATTTGCATACAGCAAATTTATCAATTACAAGATCTAATTTTGCAATTCAAGAAGCTAGAAATAAGATTCAAGAAAGATTGAATACTTTTAGAAGTGAAGCTTCAAATGAGCTTCAAAAAACAGTTAGTCAAATAAATAAATTTGAAGCAAAACTTGTAGGAGATAGAGATAGAGTTAATAAAACTACAATTACATCTCCTGTTGATGGTATTGTAAAACAACTAAACTTCAATACAATTGGTGGAGTTGTGCAATCTGGAGTTGATTTGGTAGAGATTGTTCCATTAAGTGATGCTTTGGTTGTTGAAGCAAAAATAGATCCAAAAGATATTGCTTTTATTAATCCTAGTCAAAAAGCAATTATAAAAATTACTGCATATGATTTCTCTATTTATGGTGGATTAGAAGGAAATATTATTGAGATTTCAGCTGATTCAATTGTAGATAAAGAGTCAAAAGATGGAAAAAGTTATTATCGAGTTTTGGTAAAAACTAATAAAAACTACCTTGAAAGAAAAGGGAAAAAACTTCCAATTATTCCTGGAATGGTTGCTACTGTTGATATAGTAACTGGTAAAAAAACTATTATGGATTTCTTGTTAAAACCAATATTAAAGGTAAAACAAGACTCTCTTCACGAAAGATAATTGAAATTTTCAATTATCTTTTTTTATAAAAACATATAAAATCCAACAAATTTCAATATTCTTTTAAAAAGAAACTTTTTAGAGACTTTTTTTAAATAAAATACAATCATAAAATTCTAAAAATTTCAAAGGAGATACTATGAAGCTGATTATTAGAGAAGCAAATGGTTCGAGTAAAGTTGTTGAATTAAACAAAGATGTTAATTTTAGTGCTAAGCAAGGGCAACAATTTATTTTTTCAAATGGATTTTCTAGCTATTCTATGAAATTCAAAGATGATCAAAAATCTGTTGAGTTTTCATTTAAAGTTGATGGTAAAACTATAAATGTTGCATTAAATGGAATTGTTCCTTTATTAAATAAAAATGTTGATGGTATGGCAAATCCTACTTCAATTGTAATTAATAAAGATGCAAATGAAAAAAATGTTGATGCAATTGTTGAAAATAAAGTATTTAATGGTAGTGAAATTATTGATAATTTAACATCATTAATTTCAAACAAACCAACTAGCCTAGCTTTAGTTTCTGATTTCCAAAGCTTAGTTGAAACTCTTGAAGCAGCAGCTGCAGGTGGAGAAGGACCAGAAAGAACAAGTGGTGTAAAAGCTACAACTTCTGATTCTGTAAGTGACTCTTTATTTGGTCTTCAAGATAGTGCTATTTGGGTTAACCTTGATAGAGCTATTTTCTCTTTACCAGTTGAGACAGGAATTACTCCACTTACAATAGTAGAGCCAATCGAACAGCCACAATACTATATGATTAGATTGGAAGGTTTAAAAGTTACTGATGTTGTTGAAGGTGATAAAGCTAAATATAGAGTTGGTATATATGATGCAGATGGAAATCCAATTGCAGCTCCAGAAGATATAACTGTAACTTTTAAATATACATATAAATCTGCAGATGGCGATGATATTGTTGAAGTTAAAAGTGTAACAATTCCAAAGGGACAAACAGGTGTTGAATTTGAAATTGATATCGTAGATGATGTTTATGCTGAAGGAAGAGAAGAGTTTGAAATTTCAATTGATGGCATAACTACTGAATCTACTGATGAAATCATTTTAATTAAAGATGGAATAGAAACAACAATTGTAGATGAAACGGATCCATATGTACCAGTAGATCCAAAAGATCCAACAAAACCTATTGACCCAACAAATCCAGTAGATCCTACAGATCCAAATGAACCAAAAGATCCAAGTGTTCCAAATACTCTTGATAATGTAAATGTAGATATTATTGGAATTACTACAACTGTTATAGAAGGTGGAGTTTTTGAGTATAAAGTAACTTTAACAGATGATTATGGAAGACCAGTTATTGCGACAAAAGATATAACATTTGAAG
>CAYQFC010000056.1:0-6380 GCA_964416585.1 uncultured Aliarcobacter sp. | reverse complement strand
ATCATGGCATATAAAAGCCAAACAACAAGAGCATTAATATGCACCATTCTTGCTACATTGAAGTCTAAAACTTCAAATAAGAAACCAGGGAATACAAATTGAGTTCCTGCAATTAATCCAAATAAAATTTGTGCACCAAATAGAGTTGCTGCTACACAAAAATACATTATTCCTAATTTTTTAGACTCAGATCTTACATTATCTACCATGGATTCCTCCTTCAATTTTCCCTTCTTTGTTTTCAGTCATTCTTCCAAAGTTTCTAGGGAAACCATTTGTGTCAATTGATGACATATGTTTTAAAAACGCAACTAAACCTTTAGCTTCATCAGCTGTAACACCTAAATTTGGCATCATTCTAGCATTTGATGGATTTTCAGATGGGTGTTGTAAGAATTCAGCAATAGCTTCTTCTTTTGTCTGTTTATCCATTCTTGCCATATAAGAATCCCATTTTGGATCAAGCCAAGCTTTTGTTAAATCTGGAGCATAATATGCACCATTTCCAAGTAGAGTATGGCAGTTCATACAGTTTTTAGCCTGAACTGCTAACTTACCTAAGTTAACTAAAGCCATAGCCTCATCTTCATTATAATCATCTCTTCCAAAAAATTTCTCTTTTTCACCAATCATTGGTGTTTCATGACCTCTTTTGTCATTCATTTCATAAGTAATTTTATGATTAATAACAGTTGGAGACGGAACTCTTTTTGTTACACCACTATCTAATTCTGCTTTAGTTCCCATTTGTATTTGACCCATCGTGTCAAATGTTAACCAAATTAAAAGAATGGCTGCTACACCAGTAACCCAAGCAGCTGATCTTTGCCAAAAACGATTATCTGTCCATACAGACACTTTTTTAGACATTGATTCTTCCCCCTTTTTTTTATTATTTCTCGTACTCTTCTTCGGCTTTATGCGTCAAATAGTAGTATAGATGCGGGAGAGTTAAATATGCAATCATAATAATTACTAAAATCTTTCCAACAAAAGGACCAACTTGAAGCTTTGTAGCCATAAAATACATACAGTAAGCTTGAAATATCCAAAAAATATATGCAACTGGCATATAAAATTTCTTTAGATAACCCATTTTTACTAGAGTATAAATACCCACAAAAAAAGCACCAAATACAAGTACTAAAGATGATGATAAAAATATAGGTAAAAAATCATCTAATGCAATTTCAGGTCTAGTTCTTATAACTTCGTCCAACACTTTTTGACTCCTTTATACTTTTATCTGATGTCATTATATATGAATGGAAAAAGTAGATATTGATTAATATCAATAAAATAAATGAAAAGTTAATGAAAAAATAATTTTTTTGAGATTTTTTAAGATTTTCTTAATAAGATTTGCTTATCTATTAAAGCATAGATAAAACCTACAAACAAACCTATAAAATGGGCATACCAAGCTATTGGAAGACCTATTAAAAGTGGGGCAACTGATATTAATAATATCCAAGTTATTATTCCACTTCTTTGAGTTTTATCAAAATATGCAATATAACCCAAAATTGCACAAATAGCCCCACTTGCTCCAACTAAATTGACTCTAATATCAACATAGAATATATATAAAAATGATAGAAGTGAAGTTACTATGCCTGTAACTAAATATAGAGTAATAAAACTTCTTTTTCCTCTTGCTTTTTCTATTAGATTTCCAAACTGCCAAAGAACAAACATATTCATTCCTAAGTGTGCAATTCCACCGTGAGAAAAGATAGAAGTTAGTGGTTGCCAATAAAAACCACCAACTAAAAAATATAGATTCAATCCCATAAAAAGTGAACCTTGATCAATATTTATCTGAACAATATAAGCCAATACCGTTATAAAAATAATAATATTTGTAGCTGTAAAATCACTTTTTTGGAATTTTATCATTAGATTAATGCCTCTTTTAAAACATCTTCTATTTTATCAACAGCTTTAATCTCTAAAGCATCCAAAACCTCTTGCGGAACATCATCTAAATCTCTTTCAAAGTTCTTTCTTGGAATTAAAACTTTTGTCATTTTGGCTTTAAATGCAGCAATTAGTTTCTCTTTTAATCCACCAATTGGAAGAACTTTTCCACTTAATGTAAGCTCTCCAGTCATTGCAATATCCGCTTTTATTTTTCTATTACTTAAAATTGAAGCCGTTGCTAAAGCCATTGTAATTCCAGCACTAGGTCCATCTTTTGGAGTTGCACCTGCTGGAACATGAAGATGAATATCATATCTTTTATATATTTCACTAATATCTAGTTTTGTATCTTCTTCTTTTTCTTTAAATGTTTTTGGAATTAAATTTTCATCAATTTTTAAAAGATTTTCATCTATTAAAAGTTTTACAACTGAATATGAGATAGATGAAGACTCTTTCATAACATCACCCAAACTTCCAGTTACTTTTAAATCACCCTTCCCTTTTAATTTAATTGCTTCAACCTTTAAAATATCTCCACCAACCGATGTCCAAGCTAATCCATTTGTAATTCCTACAAAATTCTCTTTATCAGCTGGGTCTATCTCAAAAATTGGATTATCAAGATATGCTTTTAAATCTTTTGTTCCTATTGTTACTTTTGTTGTATTTTCATCGCTTAAAATCTGTTTTACAACTTTTCTAAATAGTTTTGAAAAAACTCTTCTTAAATTTCTAACTCCTGCTTCTCTTGTATATTTAGAGATTATTGCTTCAATTGTTGCCTTATTAAGAGCTACTTCATTTTTAGAAAGCCCATGTTTTATAAGCTCTTGTGGAATTAAATAATCTTTTGCAATATGATATTTCTCATTTGGAGTATATGAACTTATCTCTATAAACTCCATTCTGTCTCTTAAAGGTGCTGGAATATTTCTAATATCATTTGCTGTTGATACAAAAATAACTTGCGATAAATCAACAGGAAAATTAAGATATAAATCTCTAAATTCATGATTTTGCTCAGGATCTAAAACTTCAAGCATAACAGCGGTTGGATCTCCACGATGACTTGTTCCCAACTTATCAATCTCATCTAAAACCATAACAGGATTCATCTTTTTTGCATCAATTAATCCCTTAATCAATCTTCCAGGCATCGCTCCAACATAGGTTCTTCTATGACCTCTTAACTCATTTACATCTTCCATTCCACCAAGAGCAACTCTTACAAGTGGTCTTTTTAAAGCTTCTGAAATTGAGTTTGCCAAAGAAGTTTTACCAACTCCTGGAGGTCCTACAAAACATAAAACAGTACCTTTTGCTTTTAAATCCTCTATTTTTCTTTGTTCAAGTAGCTGTTTTACTGCAAAATATTCACTAATTCTCTCTTTTGCTTTTTCTAGGCTATAGTGATCTTTATTTAGCTGTTTTTCAACACTTGAAACTGAAATTTTCTCATTTGAATACTCTCCAAAAGGAATATCTAAAACCAACTCTACATAAGTTTGAAGAAGTGAAGCATCTGGAGAATCAGGATTCATACGACTTAATTTATCAATTTGTCTTTTTGTCTCTTTATAACCATCTTTTCCTATAAAATTCTTTATAGCTTTTAATCTTTTTTTATAAGATTTTATATCTTCTTCTTTTTGATTATCAGTTCCAAGCTCTTTTTGCAAAGCCTTTATCTGCTCTTTTAAGAAGTAATCTTTGTGAGTTTTTTCTATTTTTGAGTTTACTTGCTGAGTTATCTCTTTTTGGATTTTATAAGATTCTATCTCTTTGTTTATAACCTCAATAATATCGAAAAGTCTTTGTTCTAAATTTGTTTGAGAAAATAGCTTAAAAGCTTCATCTTTTTTAAGATTTAAAACAGAAGATATTAAATCAGCAATTCTTGAAGCATCATCGTTGTCTTCAATAGTTTTTATTAAATCTATCGGAAATTTGCTATTTAATCTTGATAGTTTTTTTATATTTTCAAGTATTACATTTACTAAAGTTTTACTGCTCTCTTCGTTTATTGTTCCGTTTTCTATCTTTTTTACTGTTGCAACAAGTGGTTTTGATTCATTATAATCAATAATCTCACCTTTTGCTAAACCCTGAAAAAGTATCTTAATTTTACCATCTGGTAAAGATACTTTTCTCATAATATTTCCAATAACTCCAATATTATAAAAAGAGTCTTTTTCTCTATTTTTTTCACTTGCTTTCTTTGAAACAGAGATAATAACTAATTTATTAAACTCCATTGCATTTTCAACTGCTTTAATATTTTGCTCATCACTTAAAAAAATTGGAGCTATCATAAATGGGTATAAAAATAGTTCATCTTCTATAATTAATGGTATTGTTTGTGGAAAATTTTCATAATTTTCTAACTGCATATCTAAATTAACTCCTAAAAACTTATATTAAAATATAATAAATATTATTCAAATAGTGACCTATAAAATGGTACATCAACCTTTTCTATCTCTTTTTGATCAAGCCAAGACTCTTCAACTTTTTGTTGATAAATCTTAGAAGCCTCTGTTTTTCCTCTTCTTTCATAAAGCTCTGCAATTTCCTTATCAATAGAAGCTTTTGCCATATAAATTCTTGCATTAATTGTATCAACTAAAGGCATATATGGTGAATTTTTATACTTAGTTTTAAAATCTTCTATTTGGATTAAAGTATCATCCAAAAGCTGTTGATTTCTATGTTGGTTCTTAAACCCCATAAAGTTTGCTTTGATTTTTAGGTATCTTACATAATCGATATCTTTACTAAGGCTAAATCTCTTTAAATACTCATCTAAATAGAAATTTGCTAAAGCATACTCTTCTTCATCCATATGTGCATTTACCAAAATCAAAAGAGCTGTTGGGATATATGGTGAATTTCTATGTTCACTTTCAAGCGATGTATATGTATCATCAGCCTCATCTAAATCGTTCATTCCAATTTGCTTCATCATTTTATTGTACCAATAAAGTGCAGGTTTATTGTACTCTTGTTCACTTTTTGAAGAACAAGCAGAAAATAAAAATACTGTACAAAGTGCCAATAATATACTTTTAAACTTAAGATTTCTTACCATTATTTAATCCTTATTTTGTATAAAAGCATTATATTATCGAAATTTTACTTTATTAAAAGATTATTTCAAATATTTGATATAATAAAGAAATTTAAAAAAGGCAAAAAAATGAAACTAACAATTATTGGAAATGGTGTAATGGCACAATCTTTAGCTATGGGCTTAGTTAAAAATTATGAAGTTGAGATGATTGGAAGAGATATTAATAAGCTAAAGGCAATTAAAGAGAAAATTCCACAACTTGAGATAAAACAACTAGAAGATAAAGAAAATATCTCAGGAAAAAATATTCTTTTTTGTGTGAAACCTTTTGCTCTTGAGAGTGTTTCTGTAAGATTAATTGGAACTTCTAATATTTTAATATCTATTTTAGCAGGTACAAGATTAGATTTTTTAAGAAAAAATATAGATTCAAAAAATTATGTAAGAGCTATGCCAAATATTGCTGCTAGTGTACTTCAATCAATGACAACGATAACAGGAGATATTGAATCAAAAGAGTTGGCAATGAAGATATTTGCTTCAATTGGTCAATCTATTTGGGTTCACACAGAATATCAACTTGATATTGCAACAGCAGTTGCTGGAAGTGGACCTGCATTTTTGGCTTTAATAGCAGAAGCTTTAGCAGATGGTGCTGTAAAGGCTGGTTTAGATAGACATTTAAGCACACAACTTGTTCAAGGGCTGTTTATTGGAACATCCGCTTTACTTAGACACTCTTCTCCTACATTTATAAAAGATTCAGTTATGAGTCCAGGGGGAACAACAGCAGCTGGATATGCCACTTTAGAAGAGCAAGGTGTAAGATATGCCATGATAAAGGCAATTGAAGATGCCTATTCAAAAGCAACTGAACTTGCAAAAAAATAGTTTTACACTTTTTGAGACATTAGTTAGCCTAACTATAATTATTGTAGTTATTGCTTTGTTTCAAAAAATAACTCAAAGGGATTTAAAAGAAGATGAATTTTTTCATCTTCTAAATATTCTTGAAAATAACTTTGATACGAAAAACTACTCAAATTTGCAAAAAACATCTAAAAATATAACTATTACAAAAAATCAAAATATAGTTGAGACTTTAAATGTAAATCTATATAAATATGAAGATGAAAATATAAGGATTTTTAAGTATGAAAAGTAGTTTTTCACTATTTGAACTAATTTTAACTTTAATAATATCATCAATAATAGTAGTTTTTTCTACAAAATATCTAAAAGATTTAGCCTTAGAAAATAGATATGTCCAAAATAGTGAAATAGCAAAAATTGATTTAAGAAGTGTAAAAATTTTTATACAAAAAAATATAAAAGATATTAATAAAATAAGTTTATCAAATAATATTTTATATTTTGAAAATGA
>CAYQFC010000055.1:0-6392 GCA_964416585.1 uncultured Aliarcobacter sp. | reverse complement strand
TGGACTTTGTGAAAAAGCTTGTATTACTGAAAAACCAGCAATTTTTGTACTTCCAAGAGAAGTTGCTTTAGGAAAAGTTGGAGATCACTATATAAAAGGTTGGGATAAAGAAGACGAACAAAGAGTAAAAAATGCAACAATTGAAAAGACCAAAACAAATATCAATAAAAATAGTGCAATAGACTCTTTAAATAGTGATATGAAGGACTTATTAGAATGAAAAAATATAGATTTTTAATAGCTAGAAGATTTTCACAAATCTCTATCTTAATTCTTTACTCTATTGCAAATATTTATGGAATTAATATTTTAATGGGAAATTTAAGCTCTTCATTAATTTTTGAGAAAATTCCACTAAGTGATCCATTTGCTGTATTGCAAATGCTATTTGCTGGTGCTGTATTATCGTTTGATATTTTGCTTGGTGCTTTTTTAATTGCAATATTTTACTTTACTCTTGGTGGAAGAGCTTTTTGTTCTTGGGTTTGCCCTGTAAATATCATAACTGATAGTGCAAACTATCTAAGAAGAAAATTTAATTTTCAACAAATACAGAAAAACCAACCAGCATCAAGAAATATAAGATATTGGGCAATTGCTGTTACTTTAATACTTTCAGCTCTTACAGGTGTAACTGCTTTTGAGCTTATTTCACCTGTTTCTATGGTACATAGAGGGATAGTTTTTGGGCTTGGATTTGGCTGGGCTACAATACTGGTAATTTTTTTATTTGATCTGTTTGTCTTAAAAAATGGTTGGTGTGGGCATATTTGTCCCCTTGGTGGATTTTATTCACTAATTGGAAGATTTAGCCTTATTAGAGTTCATCATAATCATGAAAAGTGTACAGCTTGTATGAAGTGCAAGGTTGTTTGCCCTGAAGTTCAAGTTCTTCATATGATTACAAAATCAAGTGAAGCTGTTTTACAAGAGTGTACATCTTGTGCTAGATGTATTGAAGTGTGTGATGATGATGCACTTAATTTTGAATTACGAAATTATATAAAGGATAAAAAATGAAGTTAGGTAAATTAACTTTAAGTCTATTTGCTGCAGCAATAGTTTCAACTATCTGTTTTGCAGAGATAAAAACAATAAAAGATGATTCAATTGGAATTAGAAAAGATAATCTATTTTCTGAAGATAAAGTTGTAGGAGATGAGACAAAATACAAAACAGATCCAGCTGGTGGAAGCACAAAAATAAAAAGAGCATTTGAAAATGCACCACCAATGATTCCACATGATACAGAAGGAATGCTTCCTATTACAATTGATAATAATATGTGTACATCTTGTCATGATCCAATGGTTGCTGAATCAATGGGAGCAACTCCAATTCCGAAATCTCACTTTACAAGCTTTAGAGAAGCTGTTAGTATTGATAGCAAAGGAGAACTTGAAAGAGATGGTAAAGAGGTTGTAAATAGTAGTGATTTAAAACCAATTATAAAACCACTTGATCACTTATCAAATGCAAGATTTAATTGTTCTGCTTGTCATGCTCCACAATCAGATAGTGCAAATGTTCCAAAAAATAACTTTAGTCCTGAATTTAGAAGTAGCGATTTAAACGATAAATCAAATCTAATGGATACAATTACTGAAGGTGTAAAATAATGCAAAGAAGAGAGGTTTTCAACTCTCTTCTTAAACCTTTTTCAGAAAAAAAAGTGCAAGAAAAACCAATAAGACCTCCCTATTTTAAAGACATTAATCTTTTTTATACAAATTGTATAGAGTGTTTAGAAAAACCTTGTATAGAAGCTTGTGAAGAGAGTATTTTAGTAGTTTTAGAAGACAAAACAATTGCTATTAATTTTTCAAAAAATGGATGTACATATTGCAATTTATGTGCAGAAGCTTGTTGTAATGAAGTTCTAAATATAGAAAATAAAAAGCAAATAGAAGCTAAAATAGAGATTGATGTTTTAACTTGTCTTTCTTGGCAAAATACTATGTGTTTTTCCTGCAAAGACCCATGTTTGGATAATGCAATTGATTTTTTAGGACTATTTCGTCCAAGCATAAACAAAAATTGTACAGCTTGTGGATTTTGTATAAATATTTGCCCAACAGGTGCTATAAAGGTGGATTGCTTATGAATTTCTTTAAATTTATTTTTATTTTCACTTTTACTCTAAATCTATATTCAAATAGCAAATTAGAGCTAAAAGAGAGTTATAGCTTTGAAGCAAGTGGTGGAGTTACAAATCTTGTCTTAAAAGATAATATCCTAATTGCATCAACTAGTTCTAGTAGTGTTGATATTTTTGATATAGATAAAAAAGAGCTAATTAAATCTATTAAAATTCCAAAAATAAAAGATTTTACAAATCAAATAATAGATAGCAAAGTTTATAGCACAGATGTAGTTGATGATAAAATATTAATTTTATCTCAAGGAGAAAGTGGTGGAAGAGATATTTTTATTTATGAAAAAGAGCAGTTAATAAATATTATTGATTCAAAAAAGAGGCTATATATTGCATATGCAAAATTTTTAGATGAAGATAATATAGTTTATGCACTTTTGTCAAATCAAATTTATATATATAATTTAAAAGATAAAAAGATTACAAAAGAGCTGCAAGTCTCACAATCATCATTTTCACATTTTATTTTAAATGAGAAAAAAGATACTATTTTTGTAGCTGATGAGAGTGGAACTATCTCAAAAATTGATTTAAAAAGCTTTAAGATTACCGAAGAATTTGATACTTTAAATGTTGATAGAGTTTTTCAAGTTGATACAAAAAAAGATAGATTAATTACTGCTGGTCAAGATAGAAGAGTTGGTATTTACAGTTTTGACTCTAAAAAACCATACTATTTAACTAGTGATTTTTTAGTTTATAGTGCTGCTTTAAGCCCTAGTTCAAATTTTGCTGCTTTTTGTTTTGATGAAAATAATAGTGTTGCAGTTTTTGATACAAATACAAAAGAGATTCTTTATAAACTAATAAACAATATATCAATTTTAACAAATATTGTTTTTCTTAATGAAAATGAGCTATTTGTGGCAAGTGATGATAAAAATATAAACTACTATAATTTAAAAGGAGAATAGATGAATATTTCAAGTATTGTTGTACAAACATTGCCAAAGCATTTAGATAGTGTAATAGAAGATTTGAAAAGAACAGGTGTTTGTGATTATCATATGCACGATGAAAAAGGAAGAATTATTATTACAATTGAAGGCGAAAATGTAGAAGAGGAGCTTAAAAAACTAAAAGTTATTGAGGCTCTTCCAAATGTTGCTAGTGCTGATATGCAGATGTCTTATAGTGAAGAAGAACTAGCTAATCATATGCAAGTTTTGGAAAACTCAGATGCTGTTCCAAAAGTGTTAAATGACAAAGATATTAAAGCTGAAAATATAGTTTATCATGGGGATTTAAAGAGAAAAGATTTAGTTAGTTTTGCAAAAGAGTTTGATAATAAAGGATAAAAAATGCAATTTAATAGTGGTAATTTTTTAATTGAAACTATTGTTCCAAAAAATGAATTAATCATTTCAAGAACAGACTTAAAAGGAATAATTACATATGCAAATGATACTTTTGCAGAGATTTCAGGTTATAGTGTTGATGAATTAATAGGACAACCTCACAATATTGTAAGGCATCCAGATATGCCAAAAGCTGTTTTTGAAACTCTTTGGGAAGATTTGCAAACAAAAGGAAGATGGAGTGGAATTGTTAAAAATCTAAGAAAAGATAGTGGATTTTATTGGGTTTATGCTGAAATTTCTGGAGTTTTAAAAGACGATAAGCTAGTAGAATATAAATCTATTAGAACTCCAATATCTTTTGATGATAAAAAGAAATATCAAAATCTTTATGATGAAATTAGATTAAAAAATAGTGATAAAATTAGAAAAATAATATATGAATAGCTTGTAAAACTAAGCTTTAAGTGATATAATAAATAAATTATAATTTATTGCAAGGGATGAAATGTCAAATCTTTTAAAATCAGAAACTCTTCTTAAGTTAATAACAGAAAACCTTCCTGATTTACTGTGGATTAAAGATTTAAATGGAAAATATATCTATGCAAATGACATTACTTGCAAAATTTTCCTAAATGCTCTTCCTAGTGGTGCTATTGGAAAAAATGATATCTATTTTGCAAAAAAAGAGCGAGATAGATTTCCAAATAGTCCAAATTGGCACACTTTTGGTGAAAATTGTGCAGAATCTGATTTGAAAGTTTTGGAAAACTTAGAGCCTGTAACTGTAAAAGAGTGCGGAACAATAAGAGGAGTTTTACGGCACTTTGAGATAAATAAAGCTCCTTTTTATGATGAAGATGGAAAATTAATAGGAATAATTGGAATAGCTAGAGATATAACTTCTCAAGCTATTTTAGAAGAAGAAAACTATAAATTAACATATTATGATTTACTCACAAAACTTCCAAATAGACAAAAAATACTTTTAGATATTTTAAAAACAAATCCAAAAGCTTGTATAATTTTCAATATAGATGGCTTTAGAGAAGTAAATGATTTTTTTGGAATTTATAATGCAGATAAGATTTTACAAGAAGTTGCAAATAGATTTTTTTCAAATAGATTAAAAGCTTACAGAGTTGGTGGCGATGAGTTTGCAACTTTGTATTATGAAAATTTATCACATGAAGATTTAGAAAAAAAAGCTATGCAGATTTTGGAAATACTTCAAAATGAAGAGTATTTAATTGAAGATAAAACAATATCTTTGGGTTTTTCTGCTGGAATAGCAAAAGCTAGTAATAGACTTCTTTCAAAGGCAGATATTGCGGTTAATAGGGCAAAAAGTTCTCATGAAACTATATTTTCTTATAAAGAAGATGAAAAAATAGAAGAGAAGTATAAAGATAATATAAATATGGCAAATGAGATTAAAAAAGCTCTTGCTGAAGATAGAATTATCTGCTTTTATCAGCCAATTGTAGATGTAAACAGTGGCGATATTTTGGCTTATGAAACTCTTGTTCGATTAAAAGATTCAGAAGGAAATATCATATCTCCTTTTAAATTCTTAAATTTTTCAAAAAAATTAAAGCTATATCATAAAATTTCTCAAAGAGTCATCTTTAATGCTTGTAATACTTTCAAAAGAAAAAGAGACTTTTTCTCTATAAATTTATCAATTGATGATATAAAAAACCATGAAACAGTAGAGTTTATACTAAAAACATTAAGAAGAACAAGAACAGCTCAAAGAGTAACTTTCGAAATTTTAGAGTCCGAAGGTATAGAAAATTATGATGAAGTTTTAGATTTTATAAATAGAGTTAAATCTTTGGGTGCAAAAATAGCGATTGATGATTTTGGGAGTGGATATTCAAACTTTGAACATATTTTAAAACTAAATGTTGATTATATAAAAATAGATGGTTCACTTGTAAGAAATATAACTTCAAATGAAAAACAAAAAATTATTGTTGAAACAATATCTGGTTTTGCAAAAAAAATAGGTATCAAGACTGTTGCTGAATTTGTTGAAAATCAAGAGATTTTAGATAAGTTAAAAGAGCTTGATATAGATTTTGCACAAGGATATTACACAGGAAAGCCAGAAAATTTATGGCAAGATTAATACTTATATCTTTTTTTATAATTTCAACTCTAGCGGCAAATAGTTCAAACAATATAAGCAAAGCCTTTGCTTTTGCAATTTTTGATGAAAATGGGCAAAGTGAAAATATTCAAAATATATCTACAACAAAATATGATTATGAAGGCATCTCTTATACAAAAATAGTAGTTTTCGGAAAAATGCTACATAATAGAAAAATTGATGTTTTAATTGGAAACTCAATTGGAACTTTTGTAGATGAAAAACCAATAGTAGATATTAGAAAAATTGTTATTGCTTATGAATATACTTTTAAACACTATAGTGTTACAAGCGGTCTTCTTCAAGTAAAAATAGATAATAAACTATATGATTCAAGAGTATTTGTAAAATAATTTTTACCAAAATATGAAATTTACTATAAAAATAGCATTAAAATAGCATTTTTTAAGTTTAGTAATTGTATTATTTCATCGATCAAGAGATTTTATTTTTTATACTTATCTCTCCTTAGTTAAAAATGTTTCATTTTTGAATAAAATCTCTATCAAAAAGGTCGTTCTTTACAATTGAGTTTTGTATTCTATTTTTTTATATTTTTTCAACAAAACTCAAAAAAAAGGGAAGCTTGAAACTAGCTTCCCTTTTTTATTATCTATAAATTATAATCTATTTTAAATATGGTTTTAAAACTTCTGGAATACTTACACTTCCATCTTCATTTTGATAGTTTTCCATAATAGCTAAAAGTGTTCTTCCCACAGCCAAACTTGAACCATTTAAAGTGTGTGCAAATATATTTTTCTTATCATCTTTATATCTT
>CAYQFC010000054.1:0-6782 GCA_964416585.1 uncultured Aliarcobacter sp. | reverse complement strand
TTAAGTTTATATTAGAAAGATAAATTCATTGCTAACCAAAGTCTTCTTCCTTCTAATACGGTATCAGAAGCATATCTTGTAACATTACTTGCATCAACATAAGAGTTATCTCCTTTGAAGAAATCTTTATCAAATAAGTTATAAATTGTTGCACTAAATGTTAAATCTTTATTCCATTTATAGCTTCCACCTAAGTGTGCTAAAGTATATGATTTAATCTCATTTCCAACTTGATTGTATATTAACTTATTTTCAGCAGTTAAATTATCATATTTTTCTGTAAATCTTAATCTATCACTTCTATATTCACCCTTTAACCAAGTATTTAAAGCAGGTGTTATTTGCCAATTTAATGTAGCATTCAAAGAGTGTTCAGGAGTTTTTGCAAAAGGTTCTCCTTTGTTTGGTCCCGCTTTTTTCTCTGTTTTCATAAATGTATAGTTTGCACTTAAATCTAAAGTTTCAATAATAGGAATTTTTGTTCCAATTTCTAAACCTTTTGTTTCAGCTTTCCCTATATTGCTACTTTTTGCATAAGTTCCATTTGGAATTCCTGCTTTTCCTGAAACAATAACTTCTCCATCGCTTTCAATTTTATCGCTATATTCATTATAAAATACAGTTGCATTTGCCAAAAATCCATTATCAGCCTTATAATAAACACCAGTTTCATAATTTGTTGATTTCTCAGGTTTTAAATCTGGATTTCCAATTGTTAATTTTTTTCCTTGACTTGTTGCTCCATTTATTCCATCGTGAAGTGCCTGAACTTGTGGTGCTTTAAATCCTCTTGAAACTCCACCTTTTACAGTCCAATTATCATTTGCTGAATATACTGCATAAGCTCTTGGGCTAAAATTTCCACCAAATTTATCGTGATGGTCATATCTTCCACCCAATGTTAGAGCCAAAGCATCTGTAATAGAAATCTCATCTTCTACAAATAAAGCCCACATATCTTGTTTAAATTTGTCTTCTACAAGCCCATCATTAAACTCTGATTTCCAAAATTGCCCACCAACAGTTATAATATTTTTATTAACTAAATCTGTTACAAATTTTGTATCTAAAACTGTATCTGTATTTTTTAGCTCTCTTTTTTCTCCAGCAACAATAGTAGGCATTCCAACATAAGATTGTCCAATTTTTCCTGGAATTAATCTTCCAATAGTTTCTGTTTCACCCCTTAAGATACTAGATTCTAAAGTACCTGCATTAAATCTTGAAATATGACCTAAAGTAAACTGCTCTTTTTCAAATCTAAGATTTTCATCGTATCCTTGAGAATTTGTAGCTGTATTTAAAGTACCAAGCTGTGCTTTATCATTATTGTATTTTTGTCTTGAGCTATAAGCATCAAAATAGAAATCATGATTATCAACTGGAGTAAAATTTAATTTTGCACCAAATGTATAGTTTTTTCCTTCAACAGGAGAATTTCCTCTTTTATCAACTTCTGCACCATCTCCATATTTAATATTTGAAGCATCTCTACCATAATGACTTGCTCTTAAACTCAAACCTAATTTATCTTTTACAAGTGGTCCACTTATATATGTATTTATAGTATTACTATCTCCAAATTGTGAACTTTCATTAAATGTTCTATCAATTCCTATATTTCCAGTCCACTCATTTGCTACTTTTTTTGTGATAATATTTACAACTCCACCCATAGCATCCGAACCATAAAGTGTACTCATAGGTCCTCTAATTACCTCTATTCTTTCAATAGCAGATAGTGGTGGCAAGAAATTATTATTAGTTTCACCAAAACCATTTGGTGTATTATTTCCAGAAGAGTTTTGTCTTTTTCCATCAATTAAAATCAATGTATTTTCTGAACCCATTCCTCTAATACTAATATTTAATCCACCAGTTTTTCCATTTCCACCTCTTACATCAACACCTTCAACATCTTCAATAGCTTCTGCTAAGTTTGCATATTTTTTATTTTTTAAGTCTTCTTGACTAACAACTGAAATACTTGCAGGTGCATCTGTAATTTTTTGTTCATATCCACCTGCTGTTGTTACAACTTGTACATCATCAAGCTTTGTAGTTTCATTTGCAAAAAGCACACTTTGAGTAAAAATTAGTGTTGCAGCACTAATTGCCATTTTAATTCTCATTTTCTCTTTCCTCTTTTTTTATTTCGATTAAGTTTCTAAATAGCTTTTAGGAGAATACTATTTAATAATTATTATCACTATTGATAAAAATTGGGGAATATTATTAGAAATTAACTTAAATATAAATTAAAATGATAACAATTATCATAATCTTATAAAACGATAATAAATATCGATATACTTTGACTTTTAGCTAAAATAAATATTTATTTTTATATAGTTTTGTTGTAAAATTTTAATAAAAAAGAGAAATTTTGATAAAAAGTGAAGATATTTTAAAAATTGCTAGTTATTTTTCAATAATAGCTCATACTCCTGGAAGATTAAGAGTAAGAGTAAATCCAAAAATTGTTGGAGAAGCTTCAAATATAAGCTTAAAAGATATAGAAGATTTACCAAAAAAAATAGCTGGAATAAAAGAGATAAAGATAAATAAGATAATAGCTTCAGTTACTATTATTTATGAAGCAAAAATTTTTAAACCAAGTTTATGGGAAGATTTGATAAAACAACAAAATATAGATGAGATTTCAACTTTAATAAATAATCTTGCAAAGGAGGTGATTTAATGGCTATTGACTACAATATTTTACTAAGAAAAAAGGTAGATTTAAACTCAAACATAGATTTTGATACTCAAATATTACAAATTGCAATTTATGATGAGTTTAAAGCTTATGAAACTTATAGCAAAATAATAGAAAAATTTGGAAATATAAACCCATTTTCAAATATAAAAGAGGCTGAAGCTGTGCATTATAGTGTTTTAATCTCTTTGGCACAAAAATATAGTGTGGAAGTTCCTATAAATGATTGGACAGATAAAATAGAAGTTCCAAATACAATTATTGAGTGCTGTGAGTTGGGAGTTGCTGCAGAAATTGATAATATTGCTATGTACAATAATCTTTTAAGCTATGCTTCTAAAAGCGATATTATTGATGCTCTTTATAGACTTCAAGCAGCTTCATATAATAATCATCTTCCAGCTTTTAGAACTTGTGTAATAAACCACTACAATAGTGGAAATCTACCACAAAATGGTGTTGATATGATGGAAAAACTACAAGAGTATCAAGAGCTTATAAACTCAATAATGAGTGGAAATATAGATGAAAGTATGATTTCTAATATTAGTTCAAAACTATTTTCAAATATAAATATGCAGTTTATTGGTGGAGCTACAAGCGGAGCCTTATTAATGGCTCTTTTAAATTCATTTTTAGAAAATAATTCAAATAAGGAGTAAGAGATGTTACCGTTTATTTTAGGAGCAGTTGTTGGAGCAGTTGGTGTTGTTGCTTATAAAAATAGAGATGTTTTAAAAACAAAATCTAAAGAGTATATGGTTCAAGCAAAAAGTAGAGCTGAAGATTTAAAGAGCGATATAGAAAATAAAATCAAAAAACCAAAAGATGTATCAACAAAACTTGACAATGAAGAGATAAAGCCTGAAGCTACAAAAACAAAAAGAACTTATACTAGAAAAAAACCAGCTAATAAGGAAGTTAAATGAAAACTATAAATACAGGAACACCACGAAATGTTTTAGGTCATGTAATAAGTGGAGCAATTGCTAGTATGGTTGTTAGTGGAGCAATTAACTACAAAAAATATCAAAATGGCGAACTTAAAAAATGTGATGCTATAAAAGATACTACAAAAAGAGCTTCTCAAGGAGCAATTGCAACAGGAAGTGCAATAGCAACAACAAACTATATTGGTGAAGGAAATTATTTAAGAGCATTTACAGCAGCTTCTATTGGACTTGCTGGAATTTATGCACTTGAAATAATTGAAGAGAAGTTAGAGCAAAAATATTTAACAAACCAAAATTTACAACTAGAGGAAAATATAGATGAATAATAACTACAATAGCGATATAAATAGCACAAGAAATGTTAATCAAAATGGTTTAAATATGAACCAAAATCCATATATAAATCAAAATGTGCAAAATAGTCCAAATATTCAAAATTTACAAAATCAAAATAACTCTTTATTAAATGGTGATTTTATAAAAGGTGCTTTAATTGGAGCAATTGCAACTTATATTTTAACAAACAAAACAGCTCAAGAAAATATTATTTCAACAATAAATAAGGCAAAAAATCTTGTAAGTGCTGGAGTTGAAGAGCTAAAAGAGAGAATGGAAGATGCAAAAGCAGCTGCAAATGCAAAAAATGAAGAGTTTTAAAAAATGAATAAAAACTTTATAAAAGTTCATCAAACTCCTTTTAGAGCTAGATATAAACTAGAAATCTTAAAAGAGAAATTTATTGATGAAGAGATTTTAAAGGCTTATTTTAAAGAGTTTGAAGAGATTAAAAATATTAGAGTAAATAAAAAAGCCTACTCTATTATTTTTGAAGTTAAAAGCGATATTTTTTCTAAAATTGAAGAAAAACTAAAAAACTTATCTTTAAATTCACTTCTACAAAATGCTTCAAAACTAGAATCAAGTGTTTGTGTAACTTGCGTAAGTAGTGAAGAACCTTCTATGAATGGTACTTTAACTGCAAGTGCTGCTTTAATTTTAGAAAGATTAATTCCAAATCCTACATCAAAAGCAATTATCACATCACTTGCTTGTACTCCACTTTTAATAGATGGTTCAAAAGAGCTTTTCAAAGATGGGCTTACTTCTCATGTTCTTGAAGCTGGAGCCGTTGCAATTTCAATTTTTAGAAAAGATTATCTAGCTGCAAATTCTACAAATGCAATGCTTGAGCTTGGAGAGTATATTGAAGAGACAACTGTTCATAAAAGTGATGATTTACTAAAAGAGTTGGCAAAACCAAATATCTCTGAAGCTTGGGTCGAAAAAAAGATAGATGGAAAAGTTGTAGAGGTTTTAGTAAAAACAGAAGATATAGAAGTTGGTGATATTGTTGTTGTGGCAACTGGAAGCACTATTGCAATAGATGGGCATATTATTGATGGTAGTGGAACAATAAATCAAGTATCAATGACTGGAGAGGCAACTCCTGTTGCAAAATATAGAGGCGATAGAGTACTATCTGGAACTATTGTTGAAGAGGGAAGATTTAGAGTTTGGGCTGAACATGTAGGCTCAAATACAGCAACACAAAGAATAAAACACTATATAGAGAACTCTTTAAATGAAAAATCATCAGCTCAACTAAAAGCAAATAAACTTGCAGATAAACTTGTGCCAGTTACGTTAGGACTTGCAACTGCTGCTTATATTTTTACAAGAGATTTTCAAAGAGTTGCTTCTGTACTTCAAGCTGACTACTCTTGTGCCTTAAAACTAGCAACTCCAGTTGCTTTTAAATCAACTATTTCAAAAGCTGGTCATAGTGGAATTATGATAAAAGGTGCAAAATCTATTGAAGCACTAAGTAGTGCTGATACCTTTGTTTTTGATAAGACAGGAACTCTTACAAGTGGTGAATTAGAAGTTATAAGTGTTGATTCCTATGATAAAAATTGGAGTGAAGAGAAGCTTTTAAATCTTACAGCTTCAACAGAAGAACACTATTTTCATCCTGTTGCTGAAGCAGTTGTAAAGGCTGCAAAAGAGCGAGGTTTTGTCCATATGCACCACGAAGAGGTTGAGTTTATTGTAGCTCATGGTGTAAAAACAGAAATTAAAGGTAAAAATGTAGCAATTGGAAGCAGACACTTTTTAGAAGAGCATGAAAATATAGATTTCAAAGCTTTTGAAAAAGATATAAAAAACTCTTTAAAAAAGAGCGACACCTTGCTTTATGTTGGATATGATGGAAAACTTTTGGGAACTATTGGATTAGCTGATAATTTAAGAGAAAATTCAAAAGAGGCTATAAAAAGATTAAAATCTTTAGGAGCAAAAAATATTATTATGCTAACAGGAGATATAAAAGAGAAAGCCCTTAAAATTGCCGATGAATTAGGAATAAATGAAGTTAAAGCCGAACTTTTACCCCACGATAAAGCAAATATTGTAAAAGAGCTTATGGAGATGGGAAAAAAAGTAGCCTTTATTGGAGATGGAATAAATGATGCTCCAGCTCTTATATCTTCTCATGTTGGAATTTCAATGAGCCGTGGAGCTGATATTGCAAAAGCAACTGCTGATATTAGCCTTTTAAAAGATGATATTATGGCTGTTGTTGAAGCAAAAGAGTATGCAAATAAAACTATGAGTTTAATAAATACAAACTTTAATGCAACAGTTGGAATAAATAGTGGAATACTAGCAGGTGCAACTTTTGGGCTATTTTCACCAATAGTAACTGCTATTTTACACAATGGAACAACAATAGGATTATTGTTAAATTCGATTAAAGGTGTAAATTTAGCAAAAAGATAGATTTTAATAATAGTTATCAGTTTCTTTTAAGTAATATATTTATAGAATTCTGATAATTAATATCAAAAGGAAATCTTATGCCATTTTTACTTCCATTAGCGACTTTATTAACAGGTGTTTTAACAGTAAAAACTGTAAATAAAACTATGAAAACTTATGAAAGAAGAAAAAAAAGAGATGAAAGAGCAAAAAACATTTGATTTAGAACTACAAAAAGAAGTTGCAAAGATTGGAATGACAGCAACTTTAGGAGCTACTGTTGTAACTTCTATGTTTATGAAAAACAAACTAGCAAAAAATACTCATATTGTTGCAGGTGTTGCATTTTGTGG
>CAYQFC010000053.1:0-6785 GCA_964416585.1 uncultured Aliarcobacter sp. | reverse complement strand
GAATGTGGGGAGATATTTTTAAGCAAAATAGAGAAAATATGCTTGAATCTATAAAATATTTTGAAGAGCAGTTAAATCTTGCAAAAAATATGATTAAAGAAGAGAAATACGAAGAATTAGAAGAGTGGATGAAAAAAGCAAATAGCTTACACGAAATTCTATAATTTATATATTTTTCAATACAAACTAACATATTAATAATACAAAAAAACTTTTTATTGACATATAATTACTTCAAGTTAGTATTTACTAGCTTTAAGTAACAAAGGTTGTTTATTATGACAAAAAAAGTTTGGATTATTGGTGCTAGTAGTGGAATTGGTTTAGAATTAGTTAAATTATGGCTAGAAAATAATTTTCAAGTAATTGCAAGTTCTAGAGATATTGAAAATTCAACTAAACTTTTAGAATTAAAATCTAAATATTTAACTAATCTTGAGCTTATAAATATTGATGTTTTAGATAATCAAAATGTAGAGAAAACTGTATCTAAAGTATTTAATATTTTTAATGGCTTAGATATTTGCTTTTATAATGCAGGTGTTTATGAATCAATGTCTTATGAAGAGTGGAATATTTCAAATTTTGAGTCTATGATAGACATAAATTATTTAGGTGTTTTAAGAGTTTTAAAACCTCTAATTGTTAATTTAGAAAAACAAAAACAAAAATCAAATATAGTTTTAAATGCAAGTTTAGCAAGTTGTTTTGGTTTACCTTATGGTGGCGCTTATAGTGCATCAAAAGCTGCTTTAGTAAATATCGCACAATCACTGCAACCAGAATTGCAAAGAAAAAATATCTATTTACAAATTATAAATCATGGTTTCGTAAAAACAAGACTTACTGCTAAAAATGATTTTGAAATGCCTCAGTTAATGGAAGTAGATTATGCAGCTAAAAAAATATTTGATGAACTAAATAAATCTTATAAATTTGAAATCTCTTTCCCCTTTATGTTATCTAAATTTTTAAGAATACTTAGTTTCCTACCATACAGTTGGAGTTTTTCTATAACAAAGAAGTTTTTAAAATGATTAAAACAAAATTTTACACAATAAGCGATGTTAGATTTTGAATAAAAATACCCTAAAAAGCAAAGAAGTATTCCTTTATGGCATCCTTGGAATTCCTATTGCTTTTTTGGGTTTTCCTTTATATATATACTTACCAACTTTTTATGTAGAACATATTGGTTTAAGCATTGGATTTGTTGGTTTTATTTTACTAATTGCAAGAATATTAGATATGATAGCTGATCCATTTATTGGACGATTTTGTGATATTTATAGTACAAAATTTAAAATTATATTTATATCTTCTTTTTTTCTAATTGCAGGTTTATTTTTTTTAATAAAACCTTTTTATAACAGTTATATTTGGTTGTTTGTTTTTTCAATAATTACTTACATCTCATATAGTTTTGTCTTAATTCCCTATTTAAGTTTAAATTCTATTTTAAGTAATAATGAAAAAGATAATACAAGATTAGCTTTCTCAAGAGAAATTTTTATAATTATTGGTGTTTTAATATCTCTATTAATTCCCTATATTTTTTTAGTTTCGAAAGATTCAAAAAAAAGTTTAGAGATTTTACTATATTTTATTTTGGCTATTTTTCCGATTATTTCCATAATTTTTTATACAAAATTAAAATCTTTAGAAATTAAAAATAAAAATATTGTTCATAATAATTTTTTAGAATCATTAAAAAACTTTTTTATTAGTTATCCAAATCAAAAAAGACTATTTTTTGCTTTTTTATTTAATAACTTAGCAAATGCTCTTCCTGCAACTTTATTTTTATTTTTCGTAAAATATATTTTAGTTTTAGAAGATAAAACTGGTCTATTTTTAATAATATATTTTTTGAGTGCAATTGTTACTTTTCCTATTTGGATAAAAATTTCAAATAAATTATCAAAAAAAACTACTTGGATTTTATCAATAATTATTGCTATTAGTGCATTTATTTTTGTACCATTTTTAAATGAGGGCGATTTTATATATTTTACTCTTATTTGCTTTTTTACTGGAATGTGTTTGGGAGCTGATATGGCATTACCATCATCTATTCAAGCTGATGTTGCTAATTTTACAAAACAAAAAGAGGATTTAACAGGAGTTTTGTTTGGTTTTTGGGCTATGATTACAAAATTATCATTAGCACTAGCTGTTGCAATATCTTTTATAACTTTAGAATTTACAAATTTTGAAAATGAAAACATAAATCAATACTCAATTTTTGCAATTATTTTTTTATATTCAATTCTACCAATAATATTTAAAATATTTTCAATTATTTCATTACTTAAATATCAACTGACAAAATAAGTATACAAAATTCTCTTTTTTTATAATAAATTAACAAAGTTTATTAAAGGAGTATTTTTGAAGTCTATATTTTTAACAATATTTTTTTCTTTAACCACCCTTTTTGCAAATAATTCGATTGATGCAAAAAAGTTTTCAGGGCTTTGGTATGAGATTGCAAGAGTTGAAAACAAATTTCAAACTTCCTGTGTAGCATCAAGTGTTGAATATAAACTTGAAAATGATAACACATACGATGTTTATAATAGATGTTTTGAAAATGAATTAAATGGAAAATTAATCGAATATAATGGTTCGGCAGAACTAGAAAATAATGAACTTTTTATGAGATATTTTTTAGTTTTTACAAGTTCATACAAAATAGAGTATATAAATGATTACAAAACGGCGGTTATTACAAATAATGATTATTCAAATGTTTGGATTATGAGTAGAACTCCAAATATAGATAAGTTTGAATTAGAAAATATATTAAAAAACTTAGAGAAAAAAATGGATACTTCAAAATTAATTTTTACAAAACTTGATCCAAAAGGAAAATATAAATGAAAATAGCAGTTTTAGGAGCTGGAATTAGTGGACTTGGAAGTGCTTATATTTTAAGTAAAAAATATGAAGTTGACTTATATGAAAAAGATAATAGATTAGGTGGACATGCAAGAACTACTATGGTTGAAGAAAATGGTAAAGTTTTTGGTGTAGATACTGGTTTTTTAGTTTTTAATCATCCTACTTATCCACTTTTAACAAAACTATTTAAAGAGTTAGATGTAAAAATAGAGAATTCTGATATGAGTTTCGCTTTTTGGGATAAAGATGAAAATAGAGCTTATAATGGTTCTTCTTTAAAAGGTATGTTTGCTCAAAAAAGAAATCTTTTCTCTGTAACTCACTATAAAATGATAAGTGATATTTTAGCTTTTAATAAAAAAGCAAATCAAGATTTAGAAACAAATAGTAAAGACTTAGATAAAACTTTAGGTGAATATATAAAAGATTATTCAAATGCTTTTAAAAAGAGGTATTTACTTCCAATGGGAGCTGCTATTTGGTCAACTCCAAGTGATGAAATGAATCTTTTTCCAGCAAGAACATTTTTAACATTTTTTAAAAACCATGGACTTTTAGGTGTAACAACACATCATCAATGGCTTACTGTTAGTAATGGAAGCATAAATTATGTAAATAAAATTAGAGAAAAGATTTCTGGAAAAATATTTTTAAATTCAGATGTTATAAAAGTTCAAAGAGAACAAAATGGGGTTTATTTAATTCATAGAAATGGGAATAAATCTTTTTATGATAAAGTAGTTCTTGCTATGCATGCACCTGAAGCTTTAGAGATTTTAGAAAATCCAACACAAAAAGAGATTGAGATTTTAAGTGCTTTTAAATATAAAGAAAATAGTGCAGTTTTACATAGTGATAATAATATTTTATACTCAGATAAAAAAATGTATGCAGCTTGGAACTATACAAGTTCAAATAAACAAAATCAAGTTGTGACTTTGACTTATTGGATAAATACTTTACAAAATTTAAAAACAAAAAAAGATTATTTTGTTTCTTTAAATGAAACTCAAAATATAGATAATGTAATTGAAAAAATATCTTATGACCATCCTCAATTTGATACAAAAGCTATAAAAATGCAAAATAGAAAAGATGAAATATGTGGACAAAATAATACATATTTTGCAGGAGCATACTGGAAATATGGGTTTCATGAAGATGGACTTTTGAGTGCTACAAAAGTAGCTTCGAAACTTGGATGTGAATTTTAAATGAAAAATATATCAAATCACAATATTTATGAAGGAACTATTTATCATAAAAGATTTCTTCCTAAAAAACATGATTTTAAATATAACTTTTATTTATTAGATATTGATGTATTTGATTTAGAAAGTTTGAAAAATAGAATTTTTTCATTAAATAAATTAAATTTTATGAGTTTACAAAGTTCTGACCATTTTGGAACAAGTATTGATTTTTTAAAAAATATAGAAGAACTTTTAAAAAAATTTGATTTAAAAGCTACATCAAAAATGAGATTTATAACACTTCCAAGGGTTTTAAACTTTGTTTTCAATCCAATTAGTGTTTTAGTTTTATTTGATGAAGAAAATTCTCCAACTCATATTTTAGCTGAAGTTCACAACTACAATAATGGTAGGGTTGTTTACCCCGTAAAACTTGAAAAAAAGAATAACTCCTATTTTGGTGTTGTAAAAAAAGATATGTATGTATCACCATTTTTTAAGTGTGAGGGAATTTATGCATTTGAGCTAAAGTATGATGAAAATAAATTATTCATAAAAATAGATTTATATGAAGATGAACAACACAAATTAACAGCGGTTTTTAACTCAAAATCAAAACCTTATAATTTTAAAAATATATTAAAAATATTTCTAAGATATATGTTTGCAACTTTTTTAGTGGTAACTAGAACATTTTATCATGCTTTTAGGTTGTATATAAAGGGTTTAAAAATCTATTCTCCACGAGAAAATGACAAAATAAGGAGGTATTAAAAATGCAGAAATTATGGAATAAATTTGGTGATAACTTCTTTTCAAAGATAAAAATAGGAACTTTAGAAGTTATTTATAAAGATAAAAATAAAAAACTTTACGGAGAAGGTAAACTTCAAGAAAAAATCACTTTAGAGATAAAAAATAATAGATTTTTTACAAGAACTATATTATATGGAGATATTGGGTTTGCAGAAAGCTATATTGATAAAGATTTTGAAACATCAAATCTTACAAAACTTATAGAATTAGCTCTTTTAAATGCAGAATATCTTGGAACTACAAGTGAAAATGAAAAAAATAAACTAATAAACCTAATGCCTGTTTTTAATAAAATAAAACATAGTTTACGAAAAAATTCAAAAACAAATTCAAGAAAAAATATATCTGCGCACTATGACTTATCAAATGATTTTTATAAATTAATGCTTGATGAAACTATGATGTATTCAAGTGCAGTTTTTTCGGACAAAAACCAAGATTTATATGAAGCTCAAAAAAATAAATTAGAAAAATTATCATCAAAATTAAATCTAAAAGAGGGCTCTAAAGTTCTAGAAATTGGTTCAGGATGGGGAGCTATGGCACTTCATTTGGCAAATGATAAAGGATGTGATGTTACAACTGTGACTTTAAGTAAAGAGCAAAAAAAACTTTGTGAAGATAGATTTAAAGAACATAAAGTTGAAGATAAAATTGATATCTTACTAAAAGATTACAGAGATTTAGATGGTACTTTTGATGCAATTATAGCTGTTGAGATGTTTGAAGCAGTAGGACGTGAGTATTTTCATATATTCTTTAAAAAGTGCCAAGAGTTATTAAAACCAAATGGAGTTTTAGTACTTCAAGTAATTACAATGCCGGATCAAAGATATGAAGCTTATTCAAAAGGAACAGATTTTATACAAAAGTATATTTTTCCAGGAGGACATCTTCCAAGTATTTCAAAAATTCTTCAAGTTACAAGTAAACATACAAGATTAAATTTAAATCATCTTGAAGAATTTACTGAAGATTATGCAAAAACTTTGAATATTTGGCATGAAAACTTTGAAAAAAAATTAGATGAAGTTAAGAAATTAGGATTTGATGAATATTTTATACGAATGTGGAGAATGTATTTAAACTACTGTGAAGCAGCATTTAAAACAAGAAATATAAATCTTCATCAATTAGTTTTTACAAGAGATCAAAATATAGATTTAAATAGAGGATTAATAGCATGAAAAGTTTAATATTTATTTTTTTAACAATAATTTTATTTACAGGATGTTCAAGTATGAAAATAGAAGATTTTAATAATACAAAACCAGAGTTTATTCCGCAAGAATATTTTAATGGAAATTTAAAAGCTTACGGAATAGTAAAAGATAGAAGTGGGAAAATAACTAGATCATTTAAAGGAACTATGGTTGGTTCATGGGATAAAAATGGTATTGGAACACTAGACGAGTATTTTGTTTATGATGATGGTGAAGAGATGAAAAGAGTTTGGACTCTAAAGCCAATCGGAAATAAAAAATTTATAGCAACAGCAAATGATATTATAGGTGAAAGTCCAATGATAGCAAATGGAAATACTGTTATGATTGATTATATTATGAGAGTGCCATACAAAAGTTCTACAATTGATTTAAGTGTTCAAGATTGGCTTCATTTACAAGATGAAAAAGTTATCATTAACCATTCTAAAATGAAAAAATTTGGATTTGTTGTTGGAGAATTGGTTATTACAATTATAAAAGAGTAGGTATGTAATTTATTAGATAGAATTCTATCTAATAAATTTAGACTTAATAAATACTGAAATTAATCGTATATTAAAGTATAAATTAATAAAAAAAGCAAATATTAAGTCTATTTAGTTTATATTTATAGCTAAAAATAATTTAAAATTAAAGGAAAATTTTT
>CAYQFC010000052.1:0-6863 GCA_964416585.1 uncultured Aliarcobacter sp. | reverse complement strand
AACTAAACCGTTTATTAGTGAAAAAAATTTGAAATTTCCTCAAATTTTTCAACCAATAAGGTTGGCATTAACAGGTTCAACACAGGCTCCATCTGTTTACGATATCCTTTTTATCTTAGGTTTTGCTGAGACTAAAGAGAGAATTTCAAAAGCTTTAGAAAAAAAATTCAAAAACTCTTGATTTCGAAAAAAGATTAAGGCATAATATCTAACTTTTTCAAAGGATAAAAAATATGAATATTTACGTAGGTAATTTATCGTACAGAATGGACGATAAAGAAGTGGAAGCAATTTTTGCTAAGTTTGGTGCTGTTAAAAGTGCAAAAGTTATTATGGATAAAGAGACAAACAGATCTAAAGGTTTTGCTTTTGTTGAAATGGAAGAGGCTAGTGCTGGAAATGAAGCAATTGAAGCTTTAAATGGTAAAGAGACTGAAGGTAGAACTTTAAGAGTAAATGAAGCGAAACCAAGAGAAGACAGACCAAGAGATAGTAGACCAAGAAGACAATTCTAAAACTATTGGGGCAAAGCCCCACTCTTTCTTAAAATGAAAATCCTACTTTTAGAAGATGATTTAATACTAAATGAAATCTTAGAAGAACACTTACAAAATCAAAATTATGATGTTATTTCAACATTCTCTTCAAATGAAGCTATAAAATATCTATATTCACAAGTTTTTGATTTACTTCTTTTAGATGTAAATGTACCTGATTTAAACGGCTTTTTACTACTAAATGAGCTTAGAAAAAACAATATAAATACTCCAGCAATATTCATAACATCTTTAAGTATGATAGAAGATATGCAAAAAGGCTTTGATAGTGGAGCTAGTGACTATATTAAAAAGCCCTTTGAATTAAAAGAGTTAGATTTAAGAGTAAATAATATAAAAAGACTTTTTAATATAGATACAAAAAAAGAGATAATACTAGAAAAAAATATAGTTTTAAATCTTGATAATCAAACAATTATAAAAAATAATAAAATATTTAATCTATCAAAAAAAGAGTTTGAAGTTTTGCTATATCTATATAATAACAGAGTAAAAAACATAAGTATAGATGAGTTTATAAATAATATCTGGTCATATGAAGATAATATAGAGGCAAGTACACTAAGAACTTATATAAAAAATCTTAGAAAGATTTTAGGGGATAATATGATTTTAAATATTAGAGGAGTTGGTTATAAACTTAACATCAAGTGAGAAAAAGAGTTTTTTTAGCTTTTTGGCTCTATATTTAGGTTCTTCTTTTCTATTGCTTTTTAGTTCATTGTTCTTTTATTATCAAAATGAAAAAACATTATATCTTGATTTAATCAAATCAAATATGCAAAATATTGTATCAAAAGCTTCTAATGAGATTATAGTATCACATATGAGCAATCAAATTTTTGATAAAAATATCTATTTAAATAATCCGCTTTACAAAATAGCATTTTATGATAAAGATAAAAATCTATTATTTGGCTCTTTATTTGAGCCTTTAAACAAAGATTTGGGATTTTATCTAAAAGAAGATAGATTAAAGCTAGTTGATAGTTCAACTGTTGGACATTTGGGCATTTGGTTTATTGCTTTGGAGGATTTCAGCTTTAAAGATAAGATTTTAGATTTAAAATATCAAATTATTTTTATATTCTTTACAATATATTCTATTATTTCTCTAATTGGATTTAGACTAGCTAGACTATTTTTAAAGCCAATAAAAGATGAAAGAGAGAGATTAAATAATTTTATAAAAGATACAACTCATGAATTAAACACTCCAATAAGTGCCATAATTATGTCAAGTAGTAGTGAAAATTTAAGTAGTAAACAGCTTGAAAGAATAAAATTTAGTGCTTCAAGAATAAGTGAGATATATAAAGATTTAAGCTATCTATTTTTGGAAGAAAAAATCAAAAAAACAAGTGAAAATCTAAATCTTAAAACTATAATAAAAGAGCAAATAGATGGTTTTGACCCGCTTATTTCAAGAAAAAAATTAGAGATAAAGCTAGATTTAGAGGATTTTAGTTTTTATATAAATAAAGATGATTTTATTAGATTATTCAACAATCTTCTTTCAAATGCCATAAAATACAACAACTCAAATGGATTTATAAATATATCTTTAAAAAATAGAGAATTAATAGTTAAAGATAGCGGAATAGGAATAGATAAAAAAGACCTTGAAGATATATTTAAAAGATACTTTAGAGCCACAAACTATAATGGTGGTTTTGGTCTTGGTCTTAATATTGTCTCTTTAATTTGTCAAAAATATAGTCTAAAAATAGAGATAAACTCACAAATAAATAAGGGTTCAAGCTTTAAAGTTATTTTTCCTAATTAAACTATAACCTACACACTAACTACACACAAAAACTGATAAATTTTCATATATCAAAAAAAGGATTATCATGAAAAATATATTTAAAGTTTTTGTTGCACTATTTTTAGCTGCTTCATTTTTAAATGCAAACTCTTTAAAAGAGAGCTTAAATATTGAAGGTTACACTGTTGAGCTTACAAGTAAAAGAGATTTGAGTGCAGGAAGCAATGAGTTTTTTGCAAAGATTACAAAAGATGGGAAAGAGATAAACGATGCAAAGCTAAAAGCAAAGTTTTTTATGCCAGAGATGCCTGGAATGGCTTATATGGAGCATGAAGGCGAAGGAAAATTTGAAAATGGAGTTTATAAATTTATTATAAACTTTTGTATGGATGGAACATGGCAATATAATATCAAGTTTAAAACAGCAGATGAGAAAGTTCATTCAGTTAAAAGCAGTGTGAGTTTCTAATATGAAAAAGGTAGTTTTTATTACATCTATTTTATTAAGCTCTTTAATTGCTAGTTCAATAGAAGATATTACAAAAAAGAGTTTAGAGAATAGTTTTGATATAAAAGGTTTGCAAAAATCAATTCAAATAGCATCTGAACAAATTAATATTGCAAAGAATTGGGAAAATCCAATGTTAAGTTTTAAAACAAACAATATTATGCTAAATAAAAATTACCTAAATAGTCAAAAAGAGTATGGAATTGAGATTTCTCAATCCATACCAATTGGCGATAAATTAGAGATAGAAAGAGCCATTGCACAAAAAGACAAATTAATACAAGAGTATAATTTAGATGATAAAAAACTAGAGCTTACTTCTAAAATATACTCATACTCCTATCTTATTTTAATAATTGAAAATAGATTAAATCTTCTAAATGAGTATCAAAATAATCTAAACCATTTAGAAAAGCTTTATTCAAATTTGTTTACATACAATAAAGCAAATTTAAATGAGATTTTAAATACACAAATTTCAAAAGATGAATTACAAATGCAAATAGACGAACTTGAGACAAAAAAGAGAAATTTATATCTCAATCTTGAAATTTTAAGTTTAGAAAAAATAGACAAAATTGATGATAAACTAGATATAAAGCCAATAAATAAAGCAGATTTAGAAGAATCAATACAATCTCATCCAAAAATAAAAACACTTTACACAACTAGTCAAAAATATAAAGATAACTCAAAACTAGAAGAAGCAAAGAAATTTTCAAGCATAACATTGGGTTTAGAATATATGCAAAATAGTGAACAAGATTATGCAAATATCTCTTTATCTATCCCACTTCCAATTTATAATACAGAAAATATTAATAAATTAAAAGCAAATTTAAATGCAAATGAGACCAATAATAGACTTGACAGCCAAATTCATAACCTAAAGATACAAAATGAGATATTTTTAAATAATTTAGAACTTGCAAATAGAAATTATAAGCTTATTGAAGAGCAAATAATCCCTAAAAAACAGAAGATTCAAAAGCTTTTAGAGGAGTTTGTGGAGTTTGATAAAAGCTCTTTGGAAGAGAGTGTAAAAAATCTAAATGAATTAATAGATTTTGAACTAAAAGCAACACTTGAATTAGAAAAATATTTTGAAAATTATAGCGAACTTATATACTACTCAAACAAAGGTGTAAAATGAAAAAAATAGTTTTAACTACAATTTGCTTAGCTCTTGGGCTAAATGCAAACCCTATAAATGCGAAACAATTATTTAATATAGAGAAAATAAAACCAAAAATAGAAGAGTTTCAAGATACAAAAGAGTTTTATGGAATTACTAAATTAAATGAGAGTAAAGCTTTAGATATTGTAAGTAGATTTGATGGTTATATTACACATTTAAATGCAAATAAAAATTATACAAATATAAAAAAAGGTGAAGAACTTTATACTATTTATTCTAGTGAAATTGCTTCAATAAAAAATGAACTAGAAGTAGCAAAAGAGATAAGTGACAATCTATATAAAAAAAATAGTTTAAAACTAGCAAACTTTGATTTAGCCAATGCAAATTTTAAAGCTAAAGATATTGTAGTAAACTCCCCTATTTCTGGAATTATAATAGCAAAAAATATAAACAACAAAAGCTATGTAGAAAAAGGGAAAACTCTTTTTACAATCTCATCTTTAGAAGATATTTGGTTTATTGCTTCAATTTATCAAGATGATTTAAAATATATAAAAAAGGGGCAAAAAGCAAAAATAAAGCTAGATGGTATAGATAAAAGTATAGAGGCAAAAGTAGATTTCATATACCCTATTTTCAACGAAAATAGAACTATTGATATAAGATTTGAGATAGAAAATAGAGATTTAAGCACACTTCCTTCTATGTTTGGAAAGGTAAAAATTGAATATGATAAAAAGGAGATTTTAAGCCTTCCAAAAACTGCTGTAATCAAAAAAGATGAGGGATATTTTGTCTTTTTACCAAAAGAAAATGGTGAGTTTACACCAAAAAAGATAGAAGCAAAAAGAGTTAGTGGAGAAAAATATGAGATTTTAAGTGGTCTATCAAAAGATGATATGGTGATAAATAACTCTTTGTTTTTATATGATGCCGATGCTATGACAAATAGACTATATGATGAAGAAGATGAGGAGTGGTAGAAAATGGTTGAGAAAATTATAGACCTAAGTGTCAAAAACCGTTTTATTGTAATTTTTACAACTTTACTACTATCTCTTGCTTCAATTTGGGCAATAAAAAATACAAGCTTAGATGCCATTCCTGATCTTTCAGCAAATCAAGTAATTATTGAAGTTGAGTGGGCAAATCAAAATGCAAAAACCATTGAAGAGCAGATCTCATATCCACTTATTTCAAATCTTATGAGTCTTCCAAAAATTGATACAATAAGAGCTATGAGTAGTTTTTCAAACTCCATGATATATATTATTTTTAAAGATGGTGTTGATTTATATGATGCAAGAAGTAGGATTTTAGAACAACTCTCAAGCTTACAAAGTACATTTCCCACTTTAGCAAAGGTAAAACTAGGACCCGATGCTTCTGGGGTTGGTTGGGCTTATGAATATGCATTAAAGTCAAAAAATAGGAGCTTAGATGAATTAAGAACTTTGCAAGACTATTTTTACAAATTTGCACTTTTGGGTGTTGATGGTGTTAGTGAAGTTGCTAGTGTTGGTGGTTTTGTAAGAAACTATGAAATCACATTAAATCAAGATAGAGTTGTGCAATATGATTTAAGTATTGAAGAGATAAAAAATGCAATTAGTAAAAATAACAATGATAGTGGAGCTAGATTACTACTTGAAAATGGCTATGAGCAAATTATTAGTGCAAGAGCTTACTTAAAATCAAAAGCTGATATTGAAAATATAACAATAAAAACTATAAATAATATTCCACTAAAAGTAAAAGATATAGCAAGTGTAAATCTTACTTCAAGTGATAGAAGAGGTATTGCTGAATTAAATGGAGATGGTGAAGTTGTTGGTGGTATTGTCGTTACTAGATATGGTGCTGATGTTCATAAAGTAATTCAAAATGTAAAAGAGAAGCTAAAAACTCTACATATTGATGATATTGAGATTGTAGAAGTTTACGATAGAACATCTTTAATAGATGCTGCAATTGATACTTTAAAACAGACATTAATAGAAGAGTCAATTATTGTAATGCTAATTGTTGCCCTATTTTTGTTTCACTTTAGAAGTGCATTAATCATAATAATTACTCTTCCTTTAACTGTAATGATAAGTTTTTTATTTATGAAACTTTTTAATATTGGCTCAAATATTATGAGTTTAGGTGGAATTGCAATAGCAATTGGCGCCATGGTTGATGCAACAATTGTAATGGTAGAAAATGCTCATAAACACTTACAAAACAAAGAAAATTTAACCAAAGATGAAAGAATTGAGATAATTTTAAAATCAGCAAAACAAGTTGGTCGCCCTATTTTCTTTGCCCTACTTTTGGTTATTGTATCTTTTTTACCTATTTTTGCTTTGAGTGGACAAGAGGGAAAACTGTTTTCTCCACTTGCTTTTACAAAAACTTTTGCTATGTTAGGTGGTGCAATTATATCTATTACTTTAGTTCCTATTTTGATGATATTTTTCATAAAAGGAAAAATAGTAAGCGAAGATAAAAATATCTTAAATAGCTTCTTTATAAAACTCTACTCTCCACTTTTAAAACTTAGTTTGAAGCTTAAATATATTGTGGTTTTTATATTCTTTTTTGTTTTAATTCTTGGATTATACTTTTACAATAAACAAAAATGGGAGTTTATGCCAACACTAAATGAAGCAACTTTTATGTATATGCCTGTAACTCCTTATGGAATTGGAGTTGATTTGGCTCTTGAATTGTCACAAAAAACAAATATGGTAATAAAATCTTTTCCAGAAGTTGAAAACTCTTTTGCAAAAGCTGGAAGAGCAGCCACTGCAACAGACCCAGCACCTCTAGCTATGCTTGAAACTATCATCACTTTTAAGCCACAATCACAATGGCGAGAAGGGATGACATATAAAAAGTTAATTG